>JANWXL010000517.1 GCA_025055265.1 Roseiflexus sp. | reverse complement strand
GGCGCGCGGTTGACGCAAGGTCGTCCGTCGTTGGGACGCAGAAAACCCGCTTCGCTTCCACAACACTCCACACCTGGAACGCCCTCAATCCGGGTGTGATTGGCGAAGGGGCGTCCACAAGGGCGCCCCTTCTGAGTCTCTGTTCAACGTTCAACGTGCAATGCTCGATACACCGCGCCCCATTCTTCGAGCGTCACGGTCTCAGCGCGGCGAGCGGGATCGATGCCAGCGGCAGCGAGCGCTTCCAGGACCTTCTGTTTGTCGGTTTTCATCCCCATGGCGGCCATTCCGCCTGGCAGTGCGTTCCCCAACTGTTTGCGCGGATGGAGGAATCCGGCTTTGATCAGTCGCAGCAGCGCTTCCGGTTGATCGGGCGCGACGGCGGGTTGCGGACGGATCCGCAGCCGCAGGATGGTCGACTCGACTTCGGGCGCAGGGAAGAAACAGGACGCCGGGACGCGCGCAATAACTTCGGGTTCAGCATAGATCTGTACAGCATGCGTCAGCACACTCAGGTCACCGGGGCGTGCGCAGATGCGGTTGGCAACTTCGCGCTGCACCAGAATGACCATCAGCGTCGGTCGCAGCGGGTCGCTGAGAAAGTGGCGCAGTGCCGCTGATGTGATGGCGTAGGGGAGATTGGCGACGACCTTGTAGGGTCGGGCGCCAGAAGCGGCGTCGGGGTCGCGTTCAGCGAGGATCGCCTCTGGCGGCAGGCGCAACACGTCGCCCTGGATGATCGCCAGGTTCGGGAACGCGCGAAACTCGGCGCGCAGCCGCTCTGCCAGGCGGCGATCGAGTTCAACGGCGATCACCGCACGGGCGCGCTGCACCAGTTCCCACGTCAGCACCCCTAACCCGGGACCAACTTCGATCACGGTATCGTCGGCGCTTAATTCAGCGGCATTGACAATCTTCGCCAGCGCACCGCCGTCGATCAGGAAGTTCTGGCCCATACCGCGTGAAGGGCGTAGGTCCAGGGCGCGCAGTGCGGCGCGGACGCGCGCCGGGGAGAGATAGGGATTGGAGGATGTCATTGAAGTGGCACTATCACCTTCCACGTCGTGCCTTTGCCTGGCGTGGAGGTCACTTCGGCGACACCGCCCATAAGCGAGGCGCGTTCCTCGATGTTCAGCAAGCCAAATGAACCGCGCTGGTCGTAGCTGGCGCGCACCTTCTCGACATCAAAGCCGCGCCCGTCGTCTTCGATGATCGTTTCGAGCGTCGTCGGCGTCTGGCGCAGGCGCACCCAGATGTGCTGCGCTTTTGCGTGTTTCAACGAGTTGTTGACCGCTTCCTGAATAATGTTGAACAACGTGCCCTCAACTTTTGTGTCAAGGTGCGCGTCGATTTTGTCGGCTTCGAGGATGATTTTCGTCGGATTGTCACGGAAGCGCTCGAAGTACTGTTGCAATGTCACGTCGAGCCCCTGCGTCTCAAGCGCCAGCGGACGCAGTTCGAAAAGCATTGTGCGCACTTCGTGGGTCGTGCGCTTGGCGAGTTGCCCCAGTTTGTCGAGTTCGGGCAGCACGCGCGCCGGGTCGCGCTCGAGCAACCGCTTGATGAATTCGACATTCATCGTGATCGCCGCCAGCGCCTGCGCGGGTCCATCGTGCAGATCGCGCGCCAGTTGATGGCGCACCTCTTCTTCCTTTGAGAGGAGTTTGGTGCGTTCCTGTTGCAGGTCGTAGATCAGTTGAGCGTTCTGCAGCGCCACCAGCGCGTAAGATGCCAGCGCCGCGAGTTTCTCGACTTCTTCACGGCCAAAGGCGCGCTCGTGTTCGCTGGCAAAGACCATCACGCCGTAAATGTTCAGACCAAAGCGCAGCGGGAGCAGGCAGATAGTCCGGCAGCGGTGCATTGACGTGAACGCCATCAATTCAGGGTCGTTCTGAAAATCGCTCAGCACCATCGGATCCGATCCGCGCACTGTCTGCCCGATTGCGCCGTTGGCAATGGTCACGATGCGTTCCCGGTCGTCGGGTTCAAGATCGCGCGACGCAGCGACGAACAGTTGATTGGGTTGCCCGGTGGAAAGGAGCACCATCCCACAGGTGTAGGGCGCCAGTTTCTGGCTTTCGGTCAGCGCCACTTCGAGCACATTCTGATAATCATTTGTCGTTGCCAGCGTGTACGCCGCCTCATAGAGCGCACGGGTCTGATCGCGATAGGCGTTCGCCTCGCGCAGCGCCTGAGCCGCCTTTTCTTCCGCCAGCGCCACACTCAACCGGTTGCTGACGCTCCAGCGCTCCGCCAGTCCACCGGTGATCCAGGGGATGAACACAAGCGCCAGTGCGCGCAGCGCCAGCCCGACATACCCGAGCGGATCGGTTGGGAGCGTGCCGTTGCCCGGACCAATGCGCGCCACCAGATAAGCGCCAATGTACGCAAACGCGGTGATCAGTCCAGTCAGCAGACTGGACGACGAGTTCAGGCGAAATGCTGCATTGACCAGCGGCAGCAGGAAGAGAGGATACAGAATCTCGCGCGGATCGGGATTGAACAGAGTCAGCAGCAGCAGCGTCAGAATATCGAGCACAAAACTGAAGCGCAGGAGCGCCGCAACCTGTGGAATAAACACCATGATCGTCGCCAGGGTCGTGAAGATCACATACCCCCACATCACCGCGATCATCGGGTTTTGCGCGGCAGCGGGAGACCAGAGCGACTCGCCGGAGATCAGTTGAACGACTCCGATCAGCAAAAGCGTCACGCCCCAGCGCGACAGATTGTAAAAGCGGTCGCCGCCAAGCATCTGGCGTTGCAGAGAGATCTTCGATGAAAGTGGAATGTGCTCTGCTGCGTCCATGACGTGCAACCCCGGGATAGTGTCGTATATAGGCGCTCGTAGCGAAGCGGCCATCAAGAGCGGGATGCGTTCTGCTCTTCAGAACGCATCCCGCTGCCACGCCTACAGTTGTTTGAGCGTCGCAATCGACGAACTGACCGCTTCGGCGCTCTTCCTGACCAGCGCCATTTCCTCTTCGTTCAACGGCAATTCCAGCACCCGTTCAACGCCGCCAGCGCCAAGGATGCACGGTACGCCGAAGTAGATGTCGTTCAGGCCGTACTCCCCTTCGAGGTAGCAGGAGCAGGGCAGGACGCGCTTCTTATCGCGCAGGATCGCCTCGACCATCTGCACGGTTGCCGCGCTTGGCGCATAGTAGGCGCTGCCGGTCTTCAGCAGATTGACGATTTCACCGCCGCCTTTGCGCGTGCGATCAACGATGGCGTCAAGTCGTTCCTTGCTGATGAATTCGGTGACCGGGATGCCGCTGATGGTGGTGAACCGCGGCAGCGGCACCATTTCGTCGCCGTGCCCGCCCATCAGCATCGCCTGGATATCCTCGACCGACACTCCCGCTTCCATGGCGATGAAGGTCCGGTAGCGCGCGGTGTCAAGCACGCCTGCCTGCCCCACGACGCGATTCTTGGGGAAGCCGCTCACCTGCTTCGCCAGATATGTCATCGTGTCGAGCGGGTTGTTCACCATAATGATCACAGCGTTGGGCGAAAGCGGCGCCGCTTTGGAAATACAATCGCGCGTGATGTCGGCATTGACGCGGATCAAGTCCTCGCGGCTCATGCCCGGTTTGCGCGGCGCTCCCGAGGTCACAATGATAATGTCGGAGTTCGCGGTCGCGGCGTAGTCGTTCGTACCGGTGATCTTCACATCGAACCCTTCAATGGGTCCGGCCTGCAACAGATCGAGCCCTTTCCCCTGCGGCATGCCCTCGATGATGTCGACCAGCACCACGTCACCCAGTTCCTTGGACGCGATCCAGTGAGCGGACGTCGAACCAACGAACCCTGCGCCGATGATCGAGATTTTCGGTCTCATGGCTCCTCCTCTTTGAAAGGTTACAACCTCTGCGAAACCGTAGCGATGTCCTGACCGCTTCTTCGCTTGCCGCAACGGACCATTGAAGACTCACCCGCGAATCATACTCGCTCGCGGAGGGTGCTGGATAGACGGAACGACGATCATGTCTGCAACGTGACCGGACCTCAACAATCGTTGCGCCCTGTAAACCGAATGTGACCGGTTGCCATTACGTTCGGCGCGCCAGCATGCCGGCGCGCCGACGCAACCGTTCAAGCGCCGCTTCCAGGTCGGCGGGCAGCGGCGAGGTGAACTCGACCCATGCGCCGCTCGATGGCAGGGCAAACCCCAGGCGATGCGCGTGGAGAAACTGGCGCGTCAACCCGAAGGCGGCTCGCGGGCGTTTAGGACCATAGAGCGGATCGGCGAGCACCGGTCGGTTGCGCGACGCAAAATGCACCCGGATCTGATGGGTGCGCCCCGTCTCCAGGCGCGCTTCGACCAGCGTGTACTCTCCCAGATCCTCCAGGACGCGCCAGTGCGTGCGCGCCGGTCTTCCGCCAGCAACCACCGCCATCCGCACCCGGTCGGTCGGGTGACGCGCGATGGGAGCGTCGATCACCCCCTCAGGCTCGTTCATTCGCCCTTCGACGACGACGAGATAGACTTTCAACATACGGCGCGCCTGCTGCTGCGCCTGCAACGCACGCAGCGCCCGGTCGTTGCGCGCTGCCACCAGCAACCCCGACGTATCACGGTCCAGGCGGTGGACAATCCCGGGGCGCAGATCGCCGCTAATCGCCATTTCGGGGTAGCGCGCAATCAGCGCATTCACCAGCGTACCGCGTTCGTGACCAGGCGCGGGATGCACGACCATGCCCGCTGGCTTGTCGATCACGACGACATCGTCGTCTTCATAGACAATCTGAAGCGGGAGCGTTTCGGCCACCAGGCCGACGGGCTGTGGTTCGGGCAGATGCACAGTGACGATGTCGCCAGCGCGTACCGGTGCGCTGGGGCGCGCCTGGCGGTCGTTGAGGAGCACGCGGGCGTTTTCGATCAGATGACGAGCATAGGTGCGTGAGAGATCAGGCGCTTTGCTGGCGACGTACCGATCCAGGCGATCGCCCTCATCAGCAGCTTCAACCACCAGTCGCAGCAATTCAGCACTCACAGTCGCCTCGCTCGAACCGAACCGACCATACACGTATGTCCGTTTATTCAGCTTTGTCGATGCGACGGCGCTGCATTGCGCTTCCTACGAACCGGGTCCGCGCGGGTCCTGGTTGAGGAGATCGCTCAACAGCGCCTCATCGGAAACCGCACGGCGTCGATCGCCGTCACCGGCGAGCAACAGGAAGAGCGCCAGGATAGCGACGCCGATCGTAATTGCACTGTCGGCAACGTTGAAGATGCCAGGAAACCAGTGGACGTGCACAAAATCGATGACATAGCCAAAGCGCACCCGATCAATGATATTTCCGATCGCGCCGCCGACAATCAGACCGAGGCATGCCTGAGAGAGGAGGTGAGGTCCGGGCAGATGGTAGCGATAAAAATACATTGCGCCCAGGCTGATGATGATTGACGTCGCCGTGAAAACATGCGAGAAGCCAATATCGAACATCCCGAACGCAATGCCGGTATTGTGGATCAGCGTCAGGCTCAACCAGTCGCCAATCAGAGGCCGGGTCGTTCCTTCGACCGTGCCCAGCGTGTTGAGCACCCATGCCTTGGTCGCCTGATCGAAAGCCAGGATTGCTGCCGCGATCACAGCCGGACGCAGCCAGTAACGCTGGAGTTCGTGCCGTATAGTTGTGCGCGAGTCGGTCAATGCGATCTTTCACTTTCTGAGAACGGGTTAGGGATTAGGGGTTAGGGATTAGGGGTTAAGGGTTAGGGGTTACGCTTGACTTGGCCTGTTGCCTGTTCCCTATCACCCTCAATCAATCTTACACCCTGCCACCTGCCACCCTGTCCCACATGCAACGATCAGGGTTCAACGTTCAACCTTCCCGCCTGCAACTTTCAACTTCTCTTGCCTCTCGCCTCTTGCCTCTTGCCTCTCATTGCGAACAGACAGCCCCTCGTGGCGTCATATCGAACCGCAAGGGGCTGTTTGCGCGCACCCGTTCAGATGCGCCAGAAGGCTACCAGCGCCGGGCGCGCTCGCGCGCCGACTGGCAACGAACACACAACGTCGCATACGGAAGCGCCTCCAGCCGCTCGATAGGAATAGGTTCACCGCAATCGGCGCAGATCCCATACGTTCCCTCGTCGATGCGGCGCAGCGCGGCATTGACCTGCTCCAGGAGATCGCGCGCATTGCTGCGCAGGGCAAGGTCACGTTCGCGCACCAGCGTTTCCATCATTTCTTCAGCGACCACATTTCCGATCCCGACGCTCTCCTCCCGGCTGGCGCGTTCACGCTCCAGCGCGGCGATCTCGGCGAGTAATGCGTCGCGCTCCGCTTCGAGTCGCTCTCGTTGTGCTGCGAAGATCGTCGTCGATGGCATCTTCGCCGCTCCTTTCTCGCCAACAACAAGGCAGGCTCGGCAGACTCCCCCGCCGCACCTGCGACCATCAACCCCCCATACACGTCGATGCCGTGTATGTTCTTTTTTGCGTACCGTTATTATACCATAGTGTGACATCAAACGCAGTTACGCTGTGTCCACCGAGCGGTAACCGCCAATGCCGCCAGGAGTGAACGTCTCGCCAAGGCTGTGGAGCAGCGCCGCGACGATCAGCAGCTCATCACGCAACACTTCACGCAGCGCCTCCGAACTCCGCTGCCCCCACAGATCGCTCAGATCGGTCACATTCGTACCGACGATCTGGACATACGCCGGAGACGGTTTATCGTCAATGCGGTACCCCCGGCGTATTTCGACCGCGATGTAATCCGCTGGCGGGGGAAAGTCCGGCGCCACCCGACGCAGCGCCGCGCGCACAGCGCCATTGAACGCGCGTATCAATTCGTTGTCGCTGCGATCAAATGATCGGATATCGACGGTGTAGGTCCACGCCAGTTCGAGCGGACCGGGCGTGATGTCGCGCCCTTCTGAGTACAACTGGTGCGCCGCCGTCCAGACCAGGTTGACTTCGACCCATGGCGGCGACCATCCCTCGCCGATCGGTTCGGGGTGTTCCGGGAAGAGTTCTGCGCGGTAGGTGCGATCCAGCGTCTCTGGCTGAATGCTCTCAATCACGGCATGCTCATGCAGACCGGCGAACAGCCAGGCTTCTTCCAGGCCAGCCGCAAGTTCTTCGTAACTGATCAACGCCGTCTCCCGTGGTGTCAGGTGTCTTACCTGTTATTGTACCGCCAGGCGTTTCACACGACAAGTTGCATTGATGACCGCAAATGCTGAATACTGCGCCTTTTCAAACAATCCGCTGGCGTGTTACAATATTGATACAAATCGGTTATTTGGTATCGGTGCGATGCAGAGGGGAGAAAGCGTATGAGCAATGAGCAGAATAAGCGCCGTCGCCGGGCGACGTATATCTGGAAGCCTGAAATGATCCGCGCCTTGCGAGAGCATATGGACCTGACCCAGCGCGAGCTCGCCGATCTGCTGGAAGTGCGGCAGCAGACGATCAGCGAGTGGGAGACTGGTCTGCATACGCCGCACCGTTCAACCCAGAAAACGCTGACCATGGTCGCGGAACGCGCCGGGTTCCCGTATCTGTCTCAGACATCCGAAACCTCCGCTGATGGCGATGGTGCGCAGCACAATGGCGAAGAGGCCGCAGAGCGCGCCGATGCCGATACGGCGGGTACGGGCAGCGCTTGACATTTACACGTTTTCGTGTTAGAATAATCCCAACAGGAAGGGCGCTCTGGAAGCGTCCTTCTTTTGTACTGGGTTTACACGAAAACGTGTGGAGTTGTCATGCCGCGCCGTCTGTCCCTGCCATGCGACCGTCTCCGCGCCCTGTACAACGAGGGCGCCACCACCATCGCGCTGGCGCGTCTGTATCGCTGCCACCCGGCCACCATTGCACGCCATCTGCGGCAGTGCGGCGTGGTTCTGCGCAGCGGGCGCTTTGCCGCCAGGCCATTCGACGAAGCGCTCTTCCGTCGTCTGTACCTCGAGGAACGCCTGCCGCTCACCCGGATCGCCGTCGCGCTCAACGTCTCGGTCAGCACCGTCGGGAACTGGCGGCGGCGGCTGGGCATTCCGCCGCGCAGGCGTCGAACATGACGCCTCCCGCACCAAGGCGCTGTATCCAGTTGCTTGCTGGTCATGGCTCACAGCGCCGGGGATGGTTTCCTGACGCAAACACGTGTCTGCTTTGCGGTGCGTGGCGCGTGATGGAACGCGGACCCGCGCGGAGTGAGACGGATTCGCGCGAACGGGGCTCTGCACGCCATTCCATGGCTGAGAGGAGGGGCGCAGGATTGACAGAGGCGGACGTTCGGGCTTCAGAGTATTGGATGATATATGCGCCTGTGCAGCGTGCGTCTGTCTGCGCGTTGTCGAGAAACGCATGTATGACGTGATCCGGGAAACGCACCTGGTTGAGGGTGGGGAACGCATTGCGGAACACGTAGGCGTGATGCAGGTGATCCGGCAATCCGGTCACGCATGCCGTCGCGCCCGAAGGGATGTTCGCCAGAGCGTCGTCCAGCCAGGCGATGGCGCGTTCCATTTCGTCACCCGCCTGGCGCCACCAGAAGGCGCGGTACGAAGCCACCCCCGCGTGCGTCCCGATCAGCAGGATCAGCGCTGCAACGCACCATGCACGTCGCACGTCAGCCGCCTGCCAGATTGCCCCCCATCCCGCTGCAATCAGCCAGGCGACCCCTATTGTTGCCATAAACGCGGTGCGACCGGTAGCGGTCAGGAAGACCGGGTACAGCGCGATGACGCTCCACAGGGCGGCGAACAGCATGATGCGCGTCTGGCGTCGAGGGATCGTTCTGTGCGACGCGCGGAACAGCCATCCCAGGATGCCCAGCGCGGACGCTGCGGCGAACATCGTGACCAGCGGCGGCGCCGGTTGCTCCCGCCACAGCGGGAGCGATGTCAGGTAGCCGTAGTTGTCCGGCAGGGCGAACAATCCTACTGCCAGGTAATAGGCAAGATTGATGGCAATTCTGAGGAGATCAATGTTAACCGGGTAGGGCGAACCGGTCCAGAAGCGAAAAGCGACAAATACGCCCTGGATCGCCAGCAGCGGCGCGACCGGCGTGAGGCGGCGGAGGCGTTCGCGCCACGTGCGCTCGCCAGTGTCGAGCAGATCGTAGACCGCGAGCGCGACCGGCAGGAAGATGGCGGTTTCTTTTGCGCCAATGGCGAGCGCGTAGGATGCGACGGTTAGCGCGTAAAACACGCCTGACGACGCAGATGCGCGGAATGCCAGGTAACTCCGCAGACCAAGCAGAACGAACAGCCCCGCCAGCAGTTCGTTCGATGCTGAGATCCAAAGCACCGGCTCGGCATGCGCTCCGTGAACGCCAAAAAGAATGGCAGCCAGAGCGCCGATGTCGGTGCGCTGCGTCAACGTACTGACAATATCGGCGACCAGCAGGGTCACTGCCAGGTAGAGCGTAAAGGCGACGACGTGATACCCAAACGCCTCGAAGCCGAAGAGTCTGGCGCAGGCGCCGACGAAGAGGTCGAATACCGGGCGGTACCAGCCGCCGTGTGGGGCAGTGAGCAGCAACGGCAGGTCCTGGAGTGACAGATCCAGGTTGCGCTGAATCACTGCCCAATCGTCAGCCAGAGGCGCGTTGGTAAAGCCCGGAAGGTAGACAGAGGACGCAGCAAGTGCAGCAAATATGAAAAGGAACAGGCGACGGATCATGCCGCGTCCTGTGCGGCTACGCTCTGCGCGCCAGAACATTCAGGACGCCGAGAAACGCAACCGCCGCCACGACGTGGAAAATGATCAGGATCAGATAATCTGTTCCAGTCCCTCCCATGGGCATCGCCGACGGATTGGCGGCGCCCGCCAGATTGGGAATGAGCGACACAAAGAACGCGATCACACCGATGGTATTGTAGGTTCGGAGCGGGTTAGCAGCGACGCGATTGACGATTGCCAGCACGCCGACGCCGATCAGCGTGAAGAGCAGCGTGAATGTCACGATCGGTCCAAGCATGAACGGCATAAAGTCCGGCGACAGCGGCACAATCGCGCCAAGAATCAAACGGGTGACGACATTCGCCACAACTGCTGCTGCAACTGCTGCGCTGCCTGCTTTGAGCAGCGTTGCATTCGAGAGACGGGTCTGTGCAATCGTAGCCATACCACAGGCTCCTGGCAATCACAGTACGAGAACCGGGCGCACGATCAAATGATTGCTCACAGTCATTATATCAGACGCCGGGCGATGCGCCGGGGCGGATGTGACGGTCACCGGCGGGTGACAGGCGTCCTGCGGTATCGTCGCGCCACGCTGCGGATCTGCCAGGGTTGGACAAGAATGCCGGGGGTGACGGTCACCGAGGGGTTCCTGGTTCTCGGTTCTCAGTTCTTGGTTCTCATCTCTACCGGTTTGCATCCAGGCACGTCTGAATCTTGCGGTCAGCAACAGCAAACGCGCCTTCGACCGACACTGCCCCGCGCACTGCGGCATCGAGCGCGTCGTTAATGGCGGATGCCACTGGTCCGGTGTAGACGCTGCCGCACGCTGTCGGGTAGCGCGGCGGCGCAATGCCCGCCTCGCGCCCGACAATGAACGCCCGCATGTTTGCAGGCGGTGCAGGCAATTGCATGATCGTCGGATCATCGCTTAGCGACAGAAGGACTGGTGTGCCAAGATACGCGGCAGTGAACGCGCGCTGCATGTCCGGGGCGATGAAGAGCTTCACAAACTCCCACGCCAGTCGCGGATCGCGCGAGGCGCGCGTCACCGCGAAACCATACGTCCC
Organism: Roseiflexus sp.; assembly: GCA_025055265.1. Taxonomy (GTDB): domain Bacteria; phylum Chloroflexota; class Chloroflexia; order Chloroflexales; family Roseiflexaceae; genus Roseiflexus. The sequence goes on along the minus strand of JANWXL010000517.1, from coordinate 9,373 downwards.
GATGCCGGTGAAACGCCCCGCCGGGTGCGCCGGAACCAACTGCACATCCCAGGCGAAACGGTCGCCAATCTGATCGCGGTACCGCTGTGCAACGCCAGCAAACGAAAAGAATGCGGCGCACTTCTGTTCCACGAAGCAGTCGCCGCTGCCGGCCCCAGGTCTGGCGGCAATCTTGTGGGTGAGCCAGAGATCGACGTATCCCTGCAACCCTTTGAGCGACTGGGGCGAACTCAGCGTTGATTGCGCGCCGTCGGCGCTGAGTGCGTCGCCGCCAGCGCCGCGCACCCATGGCAGCCAGTAGACCCACCAGGCGTACCCGTTCACGCTGGCGTTCGTGAAACTCAGGCAGTCCACCCCCGGCGAAGCCTCCTGCACACGCTTGCAGGCAGCGATCAGGTCGTCCCACGTCCAGGTGTCGCGCGGCAGCGGCGCGCCGGATTGTTCCCACATGGAACGATTGTAGTACATCTGAATGGTCTCGAGCGACACCGGGATCATGTAGAGACCGGGGCGGTTGCGGGATCGTCCGAGTTCCAGCGCCATCGGATGCACATCCGCCAGGTTGACGCTGCGATCGCCTCTGGCGAATTCTTCCAGGTCAATGATCAGCTCGGCTTCGACCAGCGATTCGGTCAGCATATCGATCAGCCAGACCACATCGGGAACATTGCCTGCGGCGGCGCTGCCCTGCAGTTCGCTATAATCGCCGCTCCCGTAGAGGAACTCGACCTGCACATCCGGGTAACGGCGGCGAAACTCCCGGCTGACAATCTCGATTACCCCCTCGATCGCCGGGTCGCGCACGGCGTACACGCGCAGCACGCGCGGCTCCGGCGTCGGAGTTGGCGGCGGCGGCGCAAGCAGCCCGCACGATGTCAGAATCAGGGATGCCAGCACTGCCAGCCATCCCCGGCGCGTTAGCAGGCGCTGCAGCATGGAAACATCCTTTCGTCTCAACTTCGCCAGCACGGAGCGATGCTCCTGTGCGGGTTCGAGGGTGATGCGGCTGACAGGGACACGGATTCGACGGATGCGACTATACTCCAATCCACTCTGCAAACGCCCGCAAATCAGGCACTTCGGCGAGCGGCGCGGGACCGTCCGGCGGCAATGGCTCGCGCTTGCGGTTGACCCACACGACCGGCAACCCCATCCGTGCGGCGGGCACGATATCGTGGAAGTGGCTCTGCGCAGCGTGCAACCAGCGCAACCCGCCGATCCGCTCGCGCGCAGCGACAAAATGACCGGTATCCGGTTTGTATGAACCGACCTGCTGCGCCGTGACGATCAGATCAATTGGCGCAGTGAAATGCCTGATCGTCGCAGCAAGCAAATCGTCGTCCACATTCGACAGGATGCCCAGGCGATACCCGGCGGCGTACAGCCGCTCGAGCGCCGGATTTGTGTCATCGAACGGAGGCCATTCGGGCAGAGTCGCCGCGAAGAACTGCGCCGTATCGTCATCCATGGGCCACCCGAGCGTCGCCGCTGCACGCTGCGCCGTTTCCGCCAGCACCTGGCGATAGGGTCGGTATTCGGCCGCCTCGACCTGCGGTTCGATGGCGTGGTAGGCGGCCAGCGCAGCGTCGAGGTCAATAGTGACGCCAGCGCGCCGCGCTGCAGCAGCGAACCCGCTGCGGATGCCGGTGTCCCAGTCAATCAGCGTACCATAGCAATCGAACGTGATCACGTCATACTCGCGGGTCATGGGAAGGCTCCTGTTGGATGTCATTTGACCTGATCCCGCCCCAACACCACGATGATGTCAACCGTCGGGTTCACACCATCGGGCGGACCACGCCGGATCTCGGCGCTCAGCAGCGCCGCCAGGCGGCGGGCGGTAGCGGGCTTGCCGGTGACATCATACACGATGGTACGCGGGACATCGCTGCGTGGCGCGTCGGCAGCGGGCACGACAATGAACCCTGCCGACTCCAGTTCGCCGCTGACGCGCCGCGCTAGCCCGGTGACGCCAGTACCGTTCAGCACCTGAATGCGCGCATCTTCGGTTTCGGCGCCGGGCGTCGCCAGGAAGTCGCGCACCACCTCGCGCACCTCTGCCGGATCCCAGAGAAGGTCGGACCCGATTTCGCGGAAGTTGGGCGCAGTGTCAGGCGCGATGCGGTACTGTCCGATCGCCGCCGGGTCGAGCCCGGTTGCGATCCATCCCATTCCCAGCAGCATGTCAGGGCGCGAGAGCGGCAGAGTCGTGGCAAAAGCGCCGTCGAGCGCCCGACTGAGTGATGGCAGCAGCAATGCTGCGCCAATCGGACCGCGGGCGCGGAGTTCTTCAACCACAGCGCGGATGACCTGCTGCTGTCGCTCGGCGCGCCCGAAATCGCTGTCGGCGTGGCGGGTGCGGGCGTAGATCAGCGCGCGTGCGCCATCCATCCGCTGGGGACCGGGCTCGAACTCGACGCGCACTGTGCCGAAATCGGGGGTCGGGTAGGCATCATCGACAATCCGGCGCGGCACGTCGATGGTTACGCCGCCAAGCGCATCGATCACGCGCGCAAAGCCATCGAAATTGATCTGCGCCGTGTAATGGATGGGAAGGTCGAGAAACTGCCCGACTGTCTCGGCGGCAAGCGCCATGCCCCCCTGCGCTGGCGTCGTTGCCTCGCCGTAGAGTTTTCTGGCAGCGGCATACCCATGTCCATAGGCGACATTAATCTTGGTCGGACCGATGTCGCGCACATCGACGCGCGTATCGCGCGGGATGGAGAGCAGGCTGACTCGCCGGGCGATTGTGTCGAAGCGAACGACGATGAGCGTATCGCTGCGCACTCCTTCTTCCGGGTGATCGGGGCGCTCATCGACGCCAATGAGCAGCACATTGATCGCCGTGCCGGGCGGATTGAGCGGCGGGAACGGGCGGGCGTCAGCGACGATCAGCGGCGCGATGGCGGCGGCGAACTGCCAGTAAACCAGCGCAATGAGCATAACCAGCAAAACGCCGGTCAGCAGCAGCACACGCCGGATGCGCCGCCACACGCTGCGCCGGGGGGGAGGCGGCGCAACCCGCGCGCGCCGCATAACGATCGTCTCGCCGGTGTAGGCGCGCCGGCGCGCCCGCTGGTTGGTTGGGTCGTTGTCGTATCTGTCGCGCATATGCCCAAAGTATAGCGCATGCAATCGACGATTAATCTGACAGGCTGATGGCATCGTATGTCAGGGCGTGATCATCAAATTGTAAACTTCGTGTGGTATGCTGAGGGAGGCAAGAGGCGAGGGGCATGAGGTGTGAGGTTGGGAAGGAGGGAAGGTTCAAAGGTTGAAGGAGGGAAAGTTCAAAGGTTGAAGGTTGAACGTGGGCGGGTGCTAACCCTCTAACCCTTAACCCCTAACCCTTAACCCCTAACCCCTAACCCCTAACCCATCGGAGCATCGCACATGACACTGCTGACCGCATCGAAAACAAGGTTCGTCCCGGCAAAGGAATACCACGTGCCCATCGAAACACACCCTCACGAACCGCACGCGCTGAAGGTGCGTCCGCGCAAGCGGCGGGCATTGCGCGGGCGCCAGACGATCGAAGCGACGAAACTCCATATCAATCGCGGGTGGCTCAGCCTCGGCGCTGCAGCGACCGCCGCCGGTCTTGCGGGGATCGGTCTGTTCGGTTGGCCTGTCGCAGCGGCAGGGAGCGCATTCGGCGCTGCGGCGCTTGGTCATATGCTGCTTGGCGAACCGGCGCGTCCGATCCTGGAGCGGGTGACCCTGCGCATCCCGGCGCTGCCGCCGGAACTCGACGGGTTGCGCATCGGTCAACTGACCGACAGCCATCTCGGATTTCATTACAGTGAGGCGAATCTGACATGGGGCGTCGATCAGATGCAGCGTGAGCGCCCCGACCTGATCGTGTTTACCGGCGACATCGTCACCCATCACTGGGCGATTCCCGACGTGCCGCGTTTGCTGCGCGGATTGCACGCGCCGCTCGGCGTCTATGCCGTGCCAGGCAACCACGACCACTGGGAGGGCCTGGCGGACCTGCACGCTGCGTTGAAACTGGCAAACATTCCGCTGCTGCTCAACGAGCACCGTCGGTTGTCGTGGAACGGCGGCGATCTGTGGCTGATCGGCATTGACGATGTGTGGGACGGGCGACCATCGTTGCGGCAGGCGCTGCGCGGCGTGCCGTCGCACGGGTTCAAACTGCTCCTCTCCCACGCGCCTGATGTTGCTGACAGCGCAGCGCAGGCGGGCATTCACGTCCAGTTGTCGGGGCACACGCACGGCGGGCACCTGCGCCTCCCGCTCCTCGGTCCCTTCACCTTGCCGCGCTACGGCAAGCGCTACGTCATCGGCGAGTATCAGGTCGATGGCATGACCCTCTATGTATCGCGCGGAATCGGCGGCGCGCCGCTGCGCCTCCTCTGCCCGCCCGAAGCGACAATCATCACCCTGCGGCGACCGTAGCAGGTCAGCAGACGCCTGTGGCATGGTATACTGCCTGGTAGTGGAGCATCGGCGCGTTGAGACGGCGCGCTGACAGGTACACCCGCAGGAAGGAATGGTGATGGCGCTTCACGAACAGACACATCAGCCATTGGCTGCCGGACGCCGAACCGTGCTTCTGGTCATTGGCGACGCGCTGGCGTTGCTGATCTTCGCCGCAATCGGGCGCGCCAGCCACGGAGAGGAGGCCGGGCTGACAGCGCTGGCGCAGGTTGCAGAGACGGCAGCTCCGTTTATTATCGGGTGGTTTGCGGTTGCGCCGCTGATCGGCGCCTATCGCGCCGACGTCGCCGGAGCGCCGCCGCGCATGCTGGCGCGCACGGCGCTGACCTGGCTGATCGCCTGGCCCGTCGGTCTCGGGTTGCGTGCGCTGATCCGGCAGACGACCATTCCTGTCTCATTTGCGTTGGTGACATTCATCGCGGTGTTGACGATTATGAGCCTCTGGCGCGGCGTGTTTGCGCTGATTGCCGCTAGGCGGTCGTAGATAATGGCGAGATATGACTGCCGACTGGCTCACAGTATCAGACCAGCCCACGTAAGGGCGGGTCTGAGATCAGCCGGCAACTGGCGCTGCGCCGCGATGCGGACCAGCCCACGTAAGGGCGGGTCTGAGACCCGCCCTTACGTGGGCAGCGAGTATCCGATGCGCGTCCATGCCGTCACCTTTGCATCCGACTCGCCCTTACGCGGGCAGTGAGTATGGGATGTGGCACGATTGGAGGCGCCGTCTATCCGACCCGCCCTTACGCGGGCGGCGACGATGGGCGCGGTTAGGCAGCGCAGCGCACGCCTCAGACCCGCCCTGACGCGGGCGGCAAGTATGCAAGACACGCCGTATGTAAGCGCCTTCGGCGTGTCCGACTCGCTCTGACGCGGGCGGCGAGCGCTGCGCGCTTATGCGGCGTGGCGTCGACTCGCCCTGACGCAGGCGGCGAGCGATGGGCGCGGTTGAGCCACGCACGTCTCAGACCCGCCCTGATGCGGGCGGCGAGTATTCGAGGTTATAATGATCACCAATCTGTATTTGATCCGCCATGGTGAGGCGTTTTCCAATGTTGAGCCAATCATGGGAGGGATGCGCGGCGATCGGGGGTTGACAGAGCGGGGAGTTGCGCAGGTGCAGGCGCTGGCGCGCCGCCTGGCGCGCGGCGAAATCGCTGCGGATGTTCTGTACGCCAGCACGCTGCCGCGCGCCCGCATGACCGCCGAAGCAGTGGCGGAGGCGCTCAATCTGCCGATCCACTGGGACGACGACCTCCAGGAACTGCGTCCTGGCGAAGCGGATGGGATGCACATCGACGAAGCGCGCGCCCGTTTCCCGCAAATGAGCCTGTTTTTCAAGGAGTACTTCACCCCTATCGCTCCTGGCGGCGAAAGTTGGGCCAGTTTTCAGTTTCGTGCATCAGCGGCGCTTGAGCGGTTGATCACCCGCCATTGCGGTCAGACGATTGTGGCCGTCTGTCACGGCGGCATCATTGAAGTGTCGTTCCTCTTCATGCTGGGGCTTGGACCTCATACACGCGGGAGGAATGCATTCCATGTAAAGAACACCGCCATCACCCACTGGCGTCAGATGACCAGCCGTGATGGCCGGCTGGAATGGCAGTTAATCACTCATAACGACTGCTGGCATCTTCGTGAACTGGAGTCTGAACGTGACCCCGCCTGATCCGCTGCCGGTCGATGTCATCACCGATACCGATCTTTTCCCGCAGTTAATGTCGGCGCTGCGCGACATCCACGGCGAGATCGCAGCAGTTCAGCGCCCGGCGGGGTATGTGTTCTATGGCCTGGAAGATCCGGGCGCAGAGATGTATCTGCTCTACCAGGGACGGGTTCGGCTCTACACCACTTCGCCAGAAGGACGCGCACTGACTGTCATGCTCCTTGATGCGCCAGCAGTCTTCGGCGAGGTGACGCTGGCGGGGGGGACGCACCACGACAGTTATGCGATCAGCGTCACACCCTGCACGGTCGGTATTGTTCACCGTGAGACGTTGCGCCGTGCGCTGCACGATCAACCATCGCTGGCGCTGCGGTTTATCACGGTCATGAGTCGACGGCTGCGCGCCATTGAACGCAAACTGGCCGACATCGCCTTCAAGAGCGTGCCGCAACGCCTGGCGGCAGCGCTGCTTGGGCTGTGGTCGGAACGGCCAGACATGCCGCCAACTGTGCGCTCGACGCATCAGCAACTCGCCGAGTTGATCGGATCTCATCGTGAAACAGTCACCAAAGCCATTGGCGATTTTCGCGCCGCCGGACTGATCCGGGTCGATGACGACGCCATTCATCTGATCGACCTGGTGCGACTCAGAAATCTGGCGTATTCGTGACCTCTGGAGTTGCGGTTCCTCTCATGTATCGTGTACAATCTCGCCGTGGCTGACAACCGGAGGTCGTTGAGCTACGAACCATGTCGATTGCCGAACTTCCGCCACAGGTCACTGCACCGCCTGGCGACAGCGCAGCTCCCGCAACAACGCGACCACGCGCAGCGACCATCTCGCTCGAACAGGCCGCCTATCTCATCATCCTCCTGCTGGCGGTGATCTCGCGCCTGTGGGGGTTGGGCGATCGTGCGCTCCACCACGACGAGACGCTCCACGCTCAATTTTCGTGGCTGGTCTTCCGCGGCGAGGGGTACGTCCACGATCCGCTGCTGCACGGACCCTTTCTCTACTTCTTCGGCGCGCTGATCTATTTCCTCTTCAGCGTCAGCGATGCAACCGCGCGCCTGGGTCCGGCGCTGTTCGGCATTGCACTGGTGATGCTGCCATACCTGCTGCGCCGTGAACTGGGGCGCAGCGCGGCGCTGCTGGCTTCGACCTACATCCTTATCTCGCCAGCGTTTATGTACATCGCGCGCTTCCTCCGTCACGATCCCTACACCATCCTGTTCGAGTTGCTGGCGCTGATTGGCGCTGTGCGCTATGCGACCACCCGCCGCCCGCTGTGGCTGTATGTGGTCGCGCTGGCGCTGGCGTTTATGTTCGTGACGATGGAGACGTTCTTTCTGTACATGGCGATCTTCGTGCCGCTGGTTGCGCTGGTGTTCTTCTGGAAGGTGTGGAAGCCGGGCGCGGCGGCGCTGGCGGCGCTGGGCATTGTGGTCGTGGCGCTGGTCTTCTGGCTGCCGGGCTACCCGGAGCGCCCGTTTCCGACCAGCGATACCGTCAATCGAGTTGCCGGACCGTACATCTGCCCCAGCGAATTGCAACCCTTCCCGCCTCCCAACCCAATGCGCGTCGCCCGTCCCGGACCGATCTTCGGCTGGCCCCCGCTGGCGACGTTCGACAACAATTATGCGCTGTGCGTCCGCCATCAACCGGACGATAATTTCGGGTTGTACTTCATCAAACTTGGCGAGTTCATCAATCATCCGGCGATTCTGACGGGACTTGCGCTCGTGCCAGCTACGCTGGCGGCGCTGTGGTGGATCGTCTGGCGACGACGCGATGCCACTGGCGCGACGATCTGGGAACGCGCCTGCGCCAGCAGCGATCCGATGGTGGTAACGTTTGCGAGTCTGGGGGAGGGGCGGCGCCTGCTGATTGCTGGCGGGTTGTTCTTCCTGGTCTATGCACTGTTTTTCACTGCCTTTCTCACCAACACCGCCGGGGTCATCACCGGCACGACCGGCTCGCTCCTCTACTGGCTGGCGCAGCACGAGGTCGAGCGCGGCGGGCAGCCGCCGCACTACTACGCGGTGCTGCTGGCGATCTACGAGCCGTTGCTCATCCTCTGGGGCGTGATCGGTCTGGCAATGGCGGGTGTGCTTGGATGGCGCCGACTGATGCAGAGCGACCACGATGCCGCCTCTTCCACAAATGGGCGTGATTCTGGCGCAGATGCAGCGGCGACGTCGCATAGCGCTGATCCAGCTTCCTGGCTGCCGTTTGTCCTGGTATGGTGGAGTATTGCCACCTTTGCGCTCTATTCGTGGGCAGGCGAAAAGATGCCCTGGCTGACGGTGCATGTCGCGCTGCCGCTGACGTTGCTGGGAGCGTGGGCGGCAGGACGCACCCTGGACTGGTGGCGTCGCGCCATCGATGACGGGCAGGCGCCTGACAGCTTTTCGCTGAGCCGAATCGTGCGCCCCTTCCCTGTCTTTCTGGCGCTGCTGACGGTCATCAGCGTCTACTGCCTGCTCCTGATCACTGCCACCACTCACACTGATACGCAACTGGCAGGGTTGACGCCGTGGATTACGCCGCTCTGGATCGTGCTGACCGCGCTGCTCACGGCAGGCGCCTGGATGCTGCGCGGTCGGCGCTGGGCTGTCGGCGCCCTGGCGGCTGGCGTGACGTTGATCGTCGCAGTGTACACGCTGCGCAGCGCCTATCAGCTCAGTTTTCGCTACGGCGATATACCGCGCGAAATGATGATCTACACCCAGACGTCGCCGGATGTGAAGCGGGTGATCGACCGGCTTGACGAAGCGCTCCGCCGTCGCAGCAACGCCACGACCGCAACGGTCTGGTACGACAACGAAACGGTATGGGACTGGTACCATATCCGCTTCGCTCGCGCCGAAGAGCAACCGCCGATCTTGCAGCGCGCGCCAGGGGACGATGTGATTGCCGTGCTGATGCTGCTTGAGAACTATGAGAACGAGCAGAACCGCCGGTTTCTGGAAGGGTTTCAGGTACAGCGCTACCCGCTGCGCTGGTGGTTCCCGGAAGATGAGACCTACCGTCTGCCGCGCGACTGGATGACCGCGCCGGTTACCGAGCGCTCCTCGATCCTGATGCGCATGCTGCGCCAGCCGTTCGATCCGCGCACCTCGCAGCAATTCTGGCAGTACATCCTGTACCGCGTTCCGCCGCATCCGCTCGGCTCGACTGATTTTGTCGTCGCGGTGCGCCCCGAAGTGGCGCCGGAGATGGGGCTGGGGTTCGGCGGCGAG
>JANWXL010000487.1 GCA_025055265.1 Roseiflexus sp. | reverse complement strand
TCGAGCTTCTTCAGGTAGTTGAGGAAGGCGTCCTCGACCAGATCGCTGGACACATCGCCCTGCAGCAGCGCGCCTTCGAGCTCGGTGAAGAGGTGGGTCTTGTCATCGCGGAACTCCGGCTCCAGCCAGTTCTCCGGGAAGAGGAAGATCTTGCGGTTGGCCTCCCACACCCGGTAGCGTTTCATCCACTCCCACTGCTTCGAGTTGATGAGCGAGGGATGGACCTTTGGCTCGAGATTGAGCAGGCAGCGCTGGATGAAGAGCTGCACCGAGGCAATGGCCAGCCGGATACGCGAGGTCTGCACCACCGGCTCCATGCCGGGATCGATGAGGAAGTACTCGTCGAGCTGCTCCATGCGCGCGAAGCCGTGCTGGTGCATGACGTGCGCGACCAGCGCGTCGCGGCTCTGCTGGCGCAGCATGTCGAAGATCGGCTGGGCCACCCGCTGCCAGGCCTCGTCCTCAAAGCGGGCCTTGATCGTGTCGCGCAGGTCGCGGGCAATCTGAAAGCGCTGCTGGGCGCTCGTTGCGGTACCGACGATCCCGGTCCACTCCTTAAGCGCCGCTGGCGGCACGCCGAAGCGCTCGACGATCTGCAGCGCCTCCCACAGGCGTGCCAGCGGCTGTTCGCTGGCAAATGCCGGCGCGGCGAAAAGCGCCTTGGCCGTGGCCTTGACCGTTGCCTCGTCGCGGCGGGTGATTCTGGCGATCAGCGGATAGACCTGCTTCTCCAGCCTGTCCGGCGCCGTCGTGCCGTTGGCCTCGAAGACACTGATCAGGTCCTCCGTGCCGCCGGCCATCTCGCGCTTGAGACGGGCGTAGGCGGCCAGACGGCGGAAGCGGGCGAAACGCTGGGTCGCGTTGTTATTCGCCACGGTCGGCAGCTCGCTCAGGCTTACGCCGTCGAAATCTGCTGCGTGGGTAAGAATGTAGCGAATCTCCCGTTCGGTCAGGCCGAGGCCCTGCACGAGCTGGAGCGATTTCGTAAGCAGCAGCAGTGCGTGTTCGGCGGCGTCCCACGCGTGGGCCGGGTAGAGCCGGAGCTGGGACAGCGGTCCCCTGGGGAGGGTTTCGCCCTGCACCAGCAGGCGGCCATATCCACCGCCGAGCTTCTTGAGTTCGAGCGTGAAGCGATAAGGCACGCCGGCTTTCAGTTCCAGGAACTCGTCTGGTCCATTCCCAAGGGTGGAATTGTCGGCGGCTGCCGTGCCTTTGAGGAACACTGGCTCTGGTAGATGGGCGAAGCGTAGTTCTGCCTCGGCGTTCTGCTTTTCCAGTTCGATGAAGAAGCGGTAGGCGCCGGGCGTGGCGACTTCCAAATAGCCCTCAAAGAAGGCGCTGTTGGCTGCATTGAGCGCGTTACCGCCGGGATCTTGCTGGTCCTTCAAACTGGTGTCCGCACTGGCGACGACTCCCGATGCGTTCTGGGGTACGCCGGAGCCATCGGCTGAATCGAAGAACGCTGCACTCACACCCCGTACATCAGTCGCAGCGAACGCAGCCAGCAGGCTTTTGCCGTCTGCCTTGAGCAGCCTTTCATCGGTAACAAGGTTCTCCACCAGCACCGGATCGGCGCCGGTCTGGGCGACTGTCGTCTGCACGATGAACTGGCGGATCAGGCGATCCTGCAGGAAGGGGAAGAAAGCCTGCGCGAGGCGGGTACGGCGTTGGCGTTCACGTTCCTGCTGCTGCGCCTCGGTGAGGCCTTCAGGCACAGGCGCAAACAACAGATTGTAGTCGGCATCTTGCAGAAATCCGCTCTCCGGCTGTGCGCCGGTCTGCTTGCGCAGGTGCTGGTCGAAGAAAGCCCGCGCCTGTTGCTGCACTTCGTCGAGCAACGCAGCGAACAGGTTCTGCTGCGCTGGACTCATGGCGGGATTGATGGCGGCCTTGAGCGCATTCTTCTGCGCATCGAACAACACGCCGCGGAAGGTGAGGCGCTGTTCCTGGCGCGTGGCGTTGTAGGCGACCTCGCGGATGGCCGGATGAGCGGCAAAAACCGCCGGAGGCAGGCTGTCTGCGGGCGCTACGCCGCTTTGCACCGCCGTGAACTCCGCCATGCCAGAGAGCATCGTCAGGAACGTTGTCGCCACATCCGGCGGCAGCACCAGCCCTAGCTTCTGTTGCAGCGCCTCGTTACTCAGAGCGCCCGGCTCGTCGGGCACAGCGTGCTCGACGCGGATGGCGCGGATGCCCTGAGCCAGCGCCTTGAGCAGCGCCAGCGTCGCCTCGCGGTTGGGACGGTATTTGCCCGCCGGGTCGAAGCGGTGGCGCAGCAAGTAGTCCAGATCCTCGATCTTGAGCCCGCTCTCCTTCACCGCTTCGGCAGCCTCGACGAAAGCGAGGGTTTGCGAGAAGGGGTGATCTTCGCTCAGGTTTTGCAGGGGCTGGTTGTGCAGGCTCTTGAACGGATCGAGACCGGACATCTGTTTGAGCGCGATCAGCTCGCGCACACTGAGCTTCAGTCCCTTTGCCAGCAGACCATAGCGGTAGAGCAGTGACACGTTCGCCAATGAGAGGGCGTCGTCGGAGGTCTTACCGGCATCGGCCAGGATTGCGGCGATGTCGCCAGCCGTCAAACCCAGCGCGCCCTCCAGGGCGAGCAGATGATCCTTGATCTTGACGCTGCCATCGCTCAGGTATTGTCCAAGGGGGTGGTCAAAAACCGGCGAGGTCTTGAGCACGCTCCTGGTGAGGAAGAGCTGCGCGTAGAGCGGCTTCTTGCCGGTGGCGGGGATGTCGGCCCACAGGGTGAGGAGCCTGATGCGGGCATTCTTGCCCACCTTGACCTTCTCCTCCAGATCCTTGAGATGGGCCAGGCAGATGAGCGCCGTCTTCAGCCAGCCGGGCAGTTTCGTCGCATCGACGAGCGCCGCGGCGGGGATGAACGTCGTCAGCGCCCGGTCGGTCTCCTCGATGCTCCAGCCCAGTTTCTTCCGCAGCCGCACGAACAGATTGATGCGCAGGAAGTCAAGCGCCCGGGCCGGACGGCCGTCGGCGTATTGCAGGGTGGTCAGGTCGAAATTGCAGCTCGCGTCGGGGTCGGCCAGCACAAGCGCCTTATCGAACGGCATGTTTGCAATGGCGGTTTGCAGCTCGTTCAACGGTGCGTTGAATTCGGAGGCTAAGGCCTGCAAGCGCTGCTCAAACCCACTAACCTCGTTGAGCACGTCCCATCCTGTGAGGCTAGTGCCGGCCACCGGATTTGCCAGTGCGTCGAAGCGCGCCTGATCGACGGGCGCCAGGTCGCTGCGCTGCTTCCCGATCAGATCCTTGTTCTGGTCATAGAACGCCTTGTGGGTCTGGTAGAAACGCGCGTCGGCGATGCTCACGCCAAGCCGGTAGAGGAGCGCCAGTTTCTGCAGTTCCGGGTTGACGAAGCCGGTCTGGACGATCGCGGTGATCTCCTTATAGGTCACGCCGAGGCGGCGCGACAGGGTTTTGGCCGCTTTGAGCATGGCCGGGGCGTCGCACAGGAGCCGGTCGTTCGCCTTCGGCGCGGCATTCCACACCCCTGAGAAGGTGATCCTCGTCCGGCCCGCCCCGCCCGAATCGGGCGCGCCGATGGCGGCGATGGCCTTGCTTTCGTTGCTGCGGCTGTCGGCGCTGGTATCGAAGAACGTGTAGAGCAGCCCGGCGCGCAGTTTGGCCGCCTCCGCGTTGCTTACGCTGAGCGTGGCATTGCCGATGTTGGCGGGATTCTGGATCGTCGCCTGAACCGCCGGAAACCCGTAGGGTTCGTGCCACCAGTCGTCCGCCAGGGGATCGGGACGGGTGAAGAGGCCCGTCTCCGCTGGCGTAAGCCCCAGCGATTCGATGAAGATGGCGGCGCGGTCGTAGGGCTGCGCAGAGTCGAACAGCGCATTGGTCGGGCGGAACACCTCCAGCAAGCGGTGCAGCGGCGTCTCGAAGTAGTCGCAGAACGCCCGCGCGGTGGCCAGCCAGCGGTCGAAGGGCAGGTTGAGCGGGTAGCGCGCCCCGGTCAGTTTCTCGTAAGCCGCAGCGATCACATACTGTGGCTCGGCCAGCAGTTCGGCGGTCGTGGCCTCGCCGGTGTCGCGGGCGGCGTCTTCGGCCAGTTTGTCGTTGGCGACGTAGTATTCGAGGATCTCGTTGACGATGTCGATGTAGGGCAGCGCGGTGTGGGTGTTTTCACAGGTCAGCGCGATGTGGGGCAGGTCGGGGCGGCGCTTGATGAGCACGTCGTAGGGCTTCATCGGCTTGCCGTTGCTGTCTTTGTGCGGGTACTCCTGCCCGCCGTGGGTTGCCTTCCACTGCGCCAGGAAATTGGCCCACACCTGGTCTTCGATGTCCACGAATTGCAGCAGATCGACAAAGTAGGCCGTCGGGCTGAGCACCGAGCGGCAGTGCTCGCACTCGCAGAAGTCCATCGAGCCGAAGAGCGACTCGAGGGTCGGGTAGTGTTTGATCAGTTCGTTGCGGACGCTTTCGCGCACCTCGGGTGGCGGTGAAACAACGGCGAAGCCGCCGCTGCTCTCGACCTGCCTGGTGATGGCGAACAGGTTGTAGGTGACGGTGCTGACCTGCTGCGCCTTGCGGAAGATCAACTCCGCGATCCCGGACGGCGACGGCTTTTTGTAGATGTCAAGGTACTTCCTCTGGTACAGAGTGACGAACTGCTCCTGGGGATGAGCCGTCACATCATAGGCTGAGGTGATGCCCATTGCCATCAGCACCGGCATGGACTCGTTGTCCGGTGTAATCTGGTAGAGGCGCTGGAGGGTTTTCACCTGCTGGCTGGCGGTTTGATACTCGGCCTCGGTCAGGCTGCCTTTGACCTCGGGCTTCGCCTGCAGGAACGCCGCAACCGGCGTTTCGCCGAGCCGGAAGCCGTGGGCCATGGCGTTCTTCATCAGGGTCAGCGTGGCAGGCTGTTCGGCCAGCGGCCGGAAGGTGTCGTCGGTCTCCAGCATTCGCGCCAACGTCTGCGTGGGATAGCTCACGCGGATCTTGCGCGCCATGTCCTCAGCGTACATCTCGAGCCGCGTCTCAATTTTGTCGGCGGCGTAAGCCGCCGGGATCACCGCCGCCAGTCGTCTGCGGTCGGCCGCGGTTAGCTTTGCTCTTCTTTGCGGTGGGATGCCGGCTGCATCAAAGACCTCGTTCTTCCACGTTCCGGCGCGGTGAAAGTCCTGCCCGACCAGGGCGACCGGATCGGTGATGTTTTTCTTGAGCAGACGCTCGGTCAGCTTCGCGCTGTTACCCGCCAGAAAGGCCAGCCGACCCTGCATTTGCAGCCGACCGATCTGTGCATCGCTGAGACCGGCTTTCTTCGCCTCCTCCCACAACTTCGCGCCGTCGCCGCGATGGCGCAGATAGATGGAGGCGAACCTGGTTTGCGCCCGATTGTCGAGACCGGATACTTTCAGCAACTCAGCATAGGTCGAGGCCGAACCCGGCGCGGGCAGGTTGAGGCGCACACGGCTGCTGAAGGTGGAAAACTGCTTCTTGAACGCGCCGATCTCCGCGTCGCTGAACGCTACGATGCCAGAATCACGCACCTTCTTGAGCGCCGCTTCCGCCGTGTCCGGTTCGACCTGCGCCAATAGCAGTTTGTCCGACGGCAGCCCGGCACGTAGCAGGCCATACAGTCCTTCGGCAGGCAGCCCGACTTCTGCATCGGCGGCGAGCCGTTCGCTGAGCGCCGCCAGCGCGATCAGCCGCGCGTCCCAGCCGGTGGCGCGGTGGAGCACGGTGATGTCCTGGCGCTCTTTGTTTTCCCTCGCCTCTGCCAGGCGGCGCATCTCGCCGATATGCGGAATGAGGTCTTTGACCAGCCGGCGGTACTCGGCTTCGAGCGGCTGCGTATCGGCGGGGACAACAAGGTTCAGGTCGTTGCGTTCCTCTGCTGTCAGGCCGTGGAGCGGTCTGGTGAGCGTGACCTCTTTGCCGTCGGCCTTGAGCGCGCGCACCTCCAGCACTGGCTCGGCGGCGCCGGGGTCGTAGGCGAAGGAATAGCGCCCGCCCGTCCGGGTCGTCGTCTCGTCCAGCAGCGTCGCCTGGCCGCCGAAGTCGTGGCGGTAGAGGCGCAGCCCGAGGTTCTCCGCCAGCACGCCGTGCTCGGTGACGACCGTGCCGCGGATCGTTGCGTACCGCTCGATGCGCAGGACGACTGGCTCGCGCCGCGGCTGGAAGTTGCGGATCACTCCGTCGCCGCCGGGGATCTCCGGCAGGGTGTACGCCAGCGGGGTTTCGTCGCAGAAGACCCTGAACAAGAGATCGGGTCCCGGTTCGCCGGGATGCTCGGCGAAATCCGAGCGCCGGAAACGGAA
>JANWXL010000205.1 GCA_025055265.1 Roseiflexus sp. | reverse complement strand
CCTGGTATGTTTGCTGGCAGGCGACTGATACTTCAAGCTGGCGCCAGGGCGCCGTTGCGCATCACAAAGACTTTATCACAGAGAGCGCTCAGCTCCTCGGCGCTATGGCTGGTCAGCAAAATAGTCACTCCTTCAGCCCGCAATTCCTGTAACAACGCATAGATGCTCTGGCGACCATCGGGATCGATGGCATTCGTCGGTTCATCGAGCAGCAACAGGCGCGGACGTTCCATAATGGCCTGCGCCAGACCAAGCCGCTGGCGCATCCCCATCGAGTAGGTGCGCACCGGTCGTCGGTCCGTCGGGTCGAGCCCCACACGTCGCATCACTGCGGCGATCTCGCTCTGGCTGATCTGGCTCCGGATCATGGCAAGGAGCTGGAGATTGCGCAATCCGCTGTACTGCGGAAGAAAACCGGGTCTATCGATCATCACGCCGGTCATCGGCGGAAATTCGACATCGCTGCCAATGACGGCGCCAAACACCCGAACCTGGCCCGCAGTCGGTCGAACCAGACCCGAAATGATGCGCAGCAACATACTTTTCCCGGCGCCATTATGCCCGCTGATCCCGTACACGGCGCCTCGAGGAACGACCAGATTGGCTCCATTGAGCACCGGGTGATCCCCAAAATGCTTTGCAACATCTTCCAATGCTATTGCGGGGCTGTATGGATTGCCCATCATTGCAGACGCTCCTTATTCACCGAGAAAATCCATATTACTCGTGTAGAGCAGACCGATTAATACCGCCGCCAGTAGTGCGATTCCGTTGTAGACAAGCGACCAGACGAATGAAAATCCTGCAACGTCCGGCGCGAAAAGATCATGGCGCAGAATCATCGATTGTGATCCTGGCAGCCAGGGAACAAGGGATGCTCTATCGATGCCGAGGATCCAGGATAATGCCAGAATGAGCGCTAAAGCTCCGGTTATGACGGTCGGAAGCCGGGTGATGAGCGAGAGAGTCGTCTGCCAGAGGGTGAATGTGCAAAACGTTGTCATCAGCAGAAGAAACGTCCACAACGTAATATCAGCGGCATTGACTCGCAAAGGACGTTCCAGGGCTTCAGTGACGACCAGCGACGTATCGAATGGATGTGACCATTTCAGCATCGATCCTGCGATGATCAGAACGACCACCAGTGCCAGAGCAGTATAGGCGATAGTTGCCAGAACAACACTGACAACTTGCGCTAACCACCAGTGCAGTCGCGAGTCGACTCGCACGACAAATGCCGGGTTATTCTGGGAAAGGTCTCGCCAGACTTTATCGCCAACTATAGCGCATACAATCAGGTGGGGAAGAAACCATCCGAGCATTCGGACCAGCGAGGTGTCTCGTAACCCTGGCCCGGCAAACGTCACGAAAACAGCGTCCCACACTGTGATTCGATCCGATCCAGCGTCCAGAACTGCCCTCTCACTTGCTTCACGGGCGCTAACGAAACCCAGGAACAAGAAGAATGCCAGAGTAAGAACGACATATCGCAGGCGTACGATTGCGAGCATATTCCATAGAATGGTGCGGAACATTCTGAAAACCACTCACGACCTCCGAACAAAATCCTGATAGCGGGCCAGATACATGCCCGCAATGAATACGATGACGATCCAGACTCCCCAATACACATACGAGAGCATCAGCGAAGGATAATGAGATGTCCTATCACCGAAGGAATGATAAGCAAAAAGTAAATGGTTGCCGATTGACATGTAGGTCCAGACGCCAGTCACCTCGGAGCGGTGAATAACAAGCCCCGCCAGATTGATGGCAAGACCGACAGAGAAACCCCACCGCGCTGATTTGAAGGCAAGGATGCACAAAAGGACGAGGATACCCAACGAAACCCATCCAAGAAGGAGCAATGATAGAAGGCAGAGAAAAGCAAGATACGGATGAATATTTGTGATTTCCGGCACTATGTATATATCTGACGGATTATTGGCAGCAAATGCACTCCAGCTATCGCTCCATCGAAAGACGGAACCAAAAATAACGAACGATCCAAAAACCAGCAGCAAAATGTAAACAAAAGCGGCTATCGATAGACTAACGACCTTACCGATCCACCAGAGCTTGCGCGATCTGAGACGTAACATCATGTATTCGCCTATCGCCAACTCTGGCAGAAAATCACTTACGAAGTACAGAAATACCGGGGTGAAGCAATAGAATATGTTGTTCGGGTTGCCGAACGTATTGAACAAGGCATCCCAGATGTTAATCGTGTAGATACCACCAACTTTGTGCTGATAGAGACTCGTCGTCGTAAAGTAGGCGACAACTGCTACAACAGGAATGATGAGCAGCCATCTTTTTGTAAGGATATGTTGGATTAAGTCAATGACAACAAATCTGATCAGCACATTCATGCGTGTGATCGCAGCGAACGAAACATTCTGCCGATCAAAACGAGACTCGCAAGCAAAACGAGACTCAGACTGGAGATGATGTGTATCCAGCCCACGTTGTCGATCCAGTGGGGAACGAACGCAACTCCCGGCGACCATTGCGGCAAGCCGAGAACAGAAAGGATAAAATGAAGGATATTACACATCAGGAATGGCGTCGATAGAATGACGTACCTGTTCTCGGTCAGTGCAGAGAGAGAGAGACCAAAGATAGCATAGATCATACCGAAGATGAATATGAGTCCCAGCAGGCTCCAGATATACACATCAGGCGCCTCCCGGTAGAGCGCCCCGAACGGTCCCAACGACCGGGCATCGGACACGATGCGTGATTGTTCCGGTGAAGGAAGACCTCTGGGGAGAGTGAGACTCGTGTAGCCATACATGACAACAAAAGGCAGCGTGATTGACAGACCTCCCGCTAATGCGCACGCAAACATCTTCGACAGAAGATAATTGCGGCGAGACGTTCTGAGAAGAATGAAGCGCAGATACCCTGATGAACGATCCAGCGCCAGGGAGTCGGCAAACGGCAATGTGACAATCAAAGGAGCGATGATGCCGATAATTCCGTTGTGCGCCCAGACGAAGGCATCGTAGGCATTGATATAAAAAGGCGGGAGATGTGCAACTCGAGCGGATATTCCCGGCTCATAGTCTGCCAGACCGTGCGCCAGTGCGATAAAACCGAACACACACGCCAGTACGAAATTCTTATTACCGAGCGCGCGAAAGAGATCGTGACGGATCATAATCTTCAAGACCCTTGCCCATTTAGTTTCGTGCTCGAGCAGGTATACCTGCTCGAGCACTTTCTACTACTTGTCAAAGAACGACAGAATTCAGAAGTCGCATCCACCTGGATTATCTGGGCTGGAGTGCCCAATTGCTTGAACGTCCACTGGTGTATACCATTTATTCCTATACCGAATATGATACTGTGCTCCTGCGACTGGCGAAGAGTAGAATAGTTCGACTCGAGTGAAGTCCCCTATTTCGGAATAGCCACTCTGTGCGTCATTGCTAACAGTTTCGACACGGACATCAAGCCTGTAGTCCGCTCCTATTTGCTCGCTGCACACGACTGCAGGCTCCAAAGCGCTGACTTTGGTGTAGTTGTTACCCGTAGTTGATCCTCCGAATTTCGGAGTGGTGATATTGTAATCATAAAACTGTCCAGCAGCGATTACTTGACCGATGCCAGCAAAGCTCAACAATGCCGACATGATGATGATAGTGATATGCTTCCGCATACAGGGCCCCTTTCTCGTTAGCGGTTATTCTTTTTCGATACGGACACCTTCATTGCGTTCTGATCCTATCACACGACCGCCAGCATGTCTATTAGGGAAATACCCTTAATTTGGGATCAATCGCATATTTCATTCTGAAGGACGACTCCGTTGTGTATCTGGTCGCTCATATGCGGTAATCCGGTACTGCTGCGCCCAGATCTGCACGGCGCGCCGCGATGGCTGACGCAGTTTGCGCAGCACTCCGTGGACGTGCGCTTCGACCGTCTTGACCGCCAGCCCCAGCTCCGCAGCGATCTCCCGATTGGTTGCGCCCTCCGCCAGCAGGCGCAGGACGGCGTACTCGCGGTCGCTCAGCAGCGCCAGGCGCGCCGTCACGTCGCGCTGCCAGGCGACGATGCGCGCGCGCTGCGCCTCAGTGAAGGCGCGCCCGCCGCCAGCCGCTCTCCGAATCGCCTCGACCAGCGCCTCGATATCGGCGCTCTTGGCGATAAATGCTGCTGCGCCCGCCTCCCATGCCTTCACCAGATAGACATCCCAGTCGAATGCGGTCAGCAGCACCACGGCGCACGGACCCTGCGCGGCGATGCAGCGCCCGAGGTCGATCCCGCAGCCGTCGCCCAACTGGACGTCGATCACCGCCACCGCCGGACGCTCGTCTGCCAGTCGTTCCAGCGCTTCCGCCGCCGTCCCTGCTTCCGCCACCACCTGCATTCCGTGGCATGCTTCGATTTCTGCGCGCAGCCCGCTGCGCACCAGCGGGTGATCGTCCACCAGCAGAATGCGCACCATCCGCAGCCTCTTCTCCGGCGCCCGACACGTCTGATACGCTACTCTTCCTCCAGCATCGCTGGCTGGAATGGCCACTGCACGCGCACGCGCGTTCCCTGTCCCGGCTGGCTCTCAATCGTCCACGCGCCGCCGATCAGCGCCGCCCGTTCGGCAATGCCGCGCAGGCCGTACCGCCCCTCGCCGTCGCCGACCATCTGCGGATCGAACCCGACGCCATCGTCCGCAATCTCCAGAACGAGCGTCTCCTCCTCGACCCTGAACCGCAGCGTGACCGATTGCGCTCGCGCGTGACGATACACGTTGCTCAAGGCTTCGCGCGTGATCGCCAGCACCTGCAGGCTAGTCTCTTCCGGCAGATCGACGTCGTCGAGGTCCAGATGGACCGGAATGCCGGTCAGGCGCGTGAAGGCGTCCGCCCGGCGTCGCAGCCGCTCGCTGAAGGCGTGCTCATCGAGCGGATCGCGCAGGTCGCGCAGGTAGCGGCGCAACCCCTCCCAGGTCTGCACCGCCTGCTCATAGACGTGGTGCAGCGCCTGGCTTTCTCCCTCCCCGGCGCTGCGTCGCACGGCCCCTTTGAGCAGCAGAACGATGCTGTACATCTGCTGCACTGCGTCGTCGTGGAGGTCGCGCGCAATGCGCAGCCGTTCTTCGGCGGCGGCGCGCTGCGCGGTCAACCGTCGCTGATCCTCGACCAGGCGCAGCGCATAGGCGCTCAGGACGAGCAACCCGCCGAACATCACGCCATCGAGCGCCAGCGCTGCGATCACGTGCGGCGGCAGGCGCTGCTGGAGCGCAATGCCGCCGTGCCAGGCGGCGAGCAGCGCCAGACTCGCCCACAAGCCACGCCGCCCGAAGAGATACGGCGGCATGGCGAGCGCTGCGAAGGTATAGCGGTACAGGGGGCTATGCCAGCCGCCGGTCGTCAGGTTGAGCAGGAGCAAGGCAACGGCATCGCCGCCGACGAACCAGCGGGCGTGCATGACGGTGGTCGGCGCCTGCGCCGGGTGCAGCGCCAGGATCGTCCATCCCAGCGTATAGAGCGAAACCAGGACAATCTGCAGGACAAACTGCGGCAGCCGTTCCGCCTCGATCAGGAGACTCTGCGCCAGCGCAACGCCCAGCGCCGCCCAGCGAAACAGCAGCAGCCAGCGCAGCCCGATTTCGCCCTGCGTCAGGAAGCGATGCACTGCCCGCAACGCCTGCATGGGTCCCCCGCCTGCCAGTCAGCGCCAGACCATACTGTACCACATGCAGCAGGCGTTTGTCTTAAGGGTTTAACCCTGAATTGGGGGCGCGGATCAGAGATTCCGACGGCGGGTGGCATCCTGGACGGCAATGCCTTTACCAGCGCCAGCCCAACAGATGCGCTGGCAGATTGACCCAGATGCGGCGCGCTTCAATTGCGCCCTGGGCGATGGGCACTCCAGCAATTGCGATGTCATCGCCCTCGCAGATGTGCGCCACAGTAACGAACCCATTGCGAAAAACTGGAATGCCTTCCGGGGCTTGAATGCGCATAATACCTTTCGTTCAGACATTCATCTGCAAAAGGCAATTCCAGAAAATCGCGTATTCGGAGGGCGCCGGAGTCGCCTTTCGATGCCGGTTCGAAGAAAACCCTGAACTCTTCCGGTTTCAGGTCGCGGAATTCTGACATAGTAATACTCCCTCCTGATGACAACTCCCAGTATCCATAGTGCTATGCCCGTCCACAAGTGAAGAAGTGACCGACATTGCGAGACAATGGTCATGACACTAGCGTGTGTCGCGCTGGCGCCGTTCTGGATGGTGCGCCGGAGGGTATGGCGTGATGGACATGTGGCGCAGGAGAAGCGGCAAATCGGCAACTCGGGCTCAAGCACCACCCATCGGAACATTCTGCCCTTCACGCTGATGCGCTGCACATCGGCGCGCTGTTCCGAATGATGAGCAGCGGAAGGGAACACGGATCCACACGGGTGCGACTGATGGACACAGATCGGTCTGTGGTGGAAGGCAGTCGATCTATGGGAGAGGACGACGTCTCTCAAGTGTAGAGTTTTTAGATACGAGGGGCGTTTTCCGCGTCTCAAAGCCTTTCTCTTCCTCACCCCCCTCCCCCTCTCCAGCGTCGCTGGAGAGGGGGAGTTGAGGCATTCTGATGCCCAAAAACGGGCGACTCAACATGAGGGTTTGCCAGAAAAACCTACACCTGAAAGGAGGACGACGTTCGCTTAAGGGTACTTCCCTAAAAAAAGACTATACTCAATTAAGGGTATTTCCCTGATAGACATTGCTCTATTGTCGTTGTAGACTCCGACATATCCGGGACGTCGGCAAGACCCAGAACACCGGCGAACAGTGCTCAGTCTGCACGGGCGCTATGGTTACGAAGAAGAGGCAAATTATGTTTATGGAGGTGCAAATTGAAGATAGAGTCTGGGATGTTTGGCCGATTAGTGTTATAACTTTTGTGATCACAGGATTTATTTTATATCGAAAAAAGAGAAGTTTTTCCTATCTTTTTTTCCTTTCAATTTTCTGGATATATTTGACATTTGTTGTCGACTCCGTCTTTTTTCCGATGGCTATTAGTGGGGCTTTTGCTGAAGCGAGCAGGAAGTCATGTCCTTTACCGTCAATCAACCTTATGCCTCTTTATTTTGGTCCTTATCCAGAACCTGGAAGGGTTTTCCTGTACTGCATACAAAATATCATTCTAACTGTACCCTTCGGATTCGGTGTAAATTTCATTTTTCGCACAAGATTGCGCGTTATAGCACTGCTATCTCTGATTGTCGGGTTTATCTTCGAGTCGACACAGTATATACTTTCGCTGCTTCTAGGATATTGCTACCGTGTATCCGACATAAATGACATTATTTTCAATTTTATCGGAAGCATAATAGGATATGGTTTGTTCAGGATATTTTTATGGTATTATACAATGATAACAACAAAATTCCAGATCAAACACAATGGGATCATGAGATACGTCTATGAGGTCTGTATGGATACAACACGGGATGCGGAACAGGCCAGAACTGAACACTCAAGGAGGCGCATACAATGAAACGAAACGCTTTCATCACATCAAGACTCGGTTTTATCCTTCTCGGCGCACTGGTTCTGTCTCTCAGCCATTTGCAAATCACCACTGTGCAATCGCAAGACCAGGCAGAAGACCTGAGCAAGGTTCATCACGCTGTGTTTCAGGTGTTGCCGCCGCCGAAGCATCTTGTTGAGGAACTCAACCAGGCGAAAAGGGACCTCGAACATCAGGTTGAGAACAATCATCAGGTTGAGAACAATGCTTATGCGCGCACCTCGATGCGGGTCTATGATCAGTCGGAAGACCTGAGCAAGGTTCATCACGCTGTGTTTCAGGTGTTGCCGCCGCCGAAGCATCTTGTTGAGGAACTCAACCGGGCGAGAAAGGATCTCGAATTCGCTGCAGGCGACGGCAACTATGAAGAACCCTGATGTTCATACGCTCAACCGCGAACGCATGCGCCAGCGCTATCAACTCAGCGATGCCATCCTGATGGTTGCCGTCGATGAGACAGTGTTTTCGCTCCATCGGCGCTTTGGTGATAGCGGTCTCTGGTCGGTTCAGACCTCCATGCGTGGAGGGGTGACGGTCGCCGGGGGCGATCCACGCACGATCGCAACGACTGACATCGAAGGACGCCGGGTGATCTATGGCATGCTGCCCCCGGCAGTCAGCGCTGTGCGGATCACGACAGATGCCGGTCATCAGATCGAGGCGTTGATCGCTGAGGGGCTGTTCTGCGTCCTCACACCGCCGGTTCCATGCGCCCTCGCTACGTTCTACGACGCAGACGGGCGCGTCCAGTACGTGTACCCGTTGCTGGATCCCGCCTCGATACTGGCGCAGCGACCGCGCTGGTCGCGCTGGCGGGCATGGTTGCGCCAGCGGCTTGTTCAGATGGTGTCCGTCCGTTACGCATGCACCTGTCAGAGCCGACCTCGCCGTCGCCGCCAGTGAACATCCGCGTTGTTCATCCGGCATCATCGGCGCCCATGCACCCGTCATCCCTGAGAACGATATGAACGAACGCATCCGCATCGCCATTGATCATATGCGCACCCACGCCGTCCTGCCGCTGCGCGATCCGGTGCAGGCGCTCGAGCTCCCCGGTCCCGGACGGAGCGTGCTCGTCGCCCTCTGGTCCAGCGCCACGGCGCCCGCATTCGGCGTGGCGCTGCTGACCCCGTCGGATCGGCAGCCGAGAGGGTGGCTGCCGGTTATGGCGACGGTGGGGGGGGAAAAACGTTCGCCAGGCGGCGCGATCACGGTTCGTGCCGCGTCGTTCGTGTGCGGGCAATGGGTGATCGCCGGGCGTCTGATCGATCCGCGCGCGGCGGCGCTGGCGATCCGGCTGCGCGATGGACGCGATATGACGCCGGTGGTGCGCGATCGCGGGTTTCTGCTCCTTGCCGACGCCTTTCCTCTTCCGATCGAGGTGAGCGTGTTGACCGACGATGCGCAGCTCATCGAGCAGTTCCGCGTTCCATTGCGCGGATAGAAGGCGCGGGTAACGCCAATCACGTCGTCTGCAACCCTTCCCCGCACGAAAAGACTATGCTCAATTAAGGGTATTTCCCCAATAGACACACTGATGGCGCTGTGATGGAGTCAGGGCGGAGCGATGAAGATGCTGGTACTGGTGCCATTCTCCACTTGATGTGGTATGGTGATTATGTGGCGTGCCGGGAAGCACGAACGAAGCGAGGCGAATTTGTAGAACCTCCAGTCTCAGAGACGATTTCTTTCTTTTTCACGGTCATAGGTTGGCCGCTCTATAACGTTGCGAATGTATATCACTACGGAAGCATCTTTCCACCATGTCCTGGTACTACAATAGACACATATGATGCGCTGCCTGGCACCGATGTCGCTGATCGTATCGCTGCTCCTCGTTGTTTCTGTCCCGACAGCGGCTCGATCACCGCAGCCTGAGCCAGCTGTGACGGTCACGATCTGAGGTAATACAACACAGGATGGAGCATCACGATCCTATTCACCCGCCACCCGCGCCAGCATTGGACGTTGCCCTCTGGTGCGGCATCCCGGAGCTGCAGCAGGCGCTCCGCGCCCTGCTGCAGCCGCGCGGCTGGCGCTATGCCCCCGACGCGCCGCTGCTGGCGCTCCTGGACGCCCCCTTCGGCTACGCGCTCCGTACGCTCCCCGCCGCAGCGCTGGCGCACCGTCAGGTCGTCGTCGTCACGCACAACCCCTGCCCGGAGTACTGGGACGACCTGTGGGAGTTCCGCCCGGCGATCCTGCTGGCGAGTCAGTGCTCTCTCCCGGCGCTCGAGCGCGCGCTGGTCCACGCTGCTGCCGGTCACCGCTACCGCCTGACCCCGCACGGGCAGGTCTCAGACCTGCCCCTTTCGCCGCTGACAGCCGCCGAGCGCGCGGTGCTGCGCGCGCTCGCCCACGGACGGACCAACCGGCAGATTGCGCACGACCTGCGCCTGTCGGAGCGCCGCATCGCCAATCTGGCGACTGAGGTGTACCGCAAGCTGAGTCTGCCGGGGCGCAGCGCCGCAATGCTGTACTACTGGGGACGGTGGGAACTGCTCGCCACACCGCACGGGTCTGCCGCCTGACTGCCTATGTGGGGGCAGGTCTGAGACCTGCCCCCTTCGCTGCTTCTTCACGCCACGCACTTCCGGTGAGCGATGCCTTCCGGCGCACGATCCAGGAGGGCGCCAGCGTGACCCGTGTCAGCGTCGTGGCAATTGCCGTGCAATGGCGGTAACTTGTTCACTTGTGGCCGGGCGTAAAGCTCTGTATGCTGGAGATCGTTACCGGTCATTGAGGGTTGCGCCTCTGATATCAATACAGTGCACCCGAGGCTCTAGAAGCTACCTGGATGAGTCTGGCTGAATGGAACGCACGTGTTGACATAGACCTGGAGACGGAAGCAGTAAGGTTCGGGCTGACACCCGATATCCCGGTTTTCGTTCTGGCGATCAAGGGAGATGTTGAATGGCAAGGGACGGGTTTGCCCAAGCCGGGTCAGGACCGGTCCGAGCGTTATGGCAATATAACTGTGGTGCTTGATGCTCGCGCGGGCAACGTGATATGGATAGGCTCTTCCTATTCTGATTAGCCAATGCCAGTTCTGGCTCCGCAGCAGAGCCTAGACGTTTCCAGGATTGCTGGCGATCCGGTGCATCCCACAGGATAAGACCTAGCGGGGAGGTATGCTATGTGGCCATCGCGTATTACCGGGTTTGAGCTGCTCGATTACACCCAGACTGATCGCGCCGATGGGTATGAGTTCCGCATAGCGGTGCGTTGCCGGTATCAGAACGGGGTGGAGACGATCTGGAGCGCCAGGGGTGAGGTGCACCGGAGCGCCGACGGACAGGAGTCAATCATTGACATCACTGCCCAGGGCGTGCCGCCGTCGCTGACGCCCGACCAGATCCCGCAGCGGATTAGAACCACAACCTCGCGCGGCGAACGCAAGGGTGACAGGAAAGAAGTCGTTCTAGCGCAGGAAATCACGTTCCTGAACGGACATACGGCAATCCGCAAAGGAACGCAGCTGCTTCCGGCAGACGCTCCGCAGTTCTCCGTTGAGCAGAAAATCAGCATTATGAAGCGCGCCCTCGCTGGCGAACCGCTGGATACACTGATTTTCGGGCGCGATTGGTCGCATGAGTCGGAAGAAGCAACGTGAGGTCTTCGATGGGTGCAAATTGTGGAACCATTTGCGCTATTGCATGCCTTCCGCTGGCTAAAATGCCAGAAGCATATTTTGTATGCTATCTGCTCTGTATCGCGGCATGCGCTTCCCAGGATCCCTGATCTTCTTGCTGGAGGTCATCCATGAGTACCGTTAACCGTCGGACGTTCCTGACATCGTCCCTGGTTGGTCTCGGAGCGGCAGGACTGGTGGCGACTGGTGTATCACAATCGTGGAGCAGTAAGCAGAGCGCTGTGGAGCTGCCGCATGGCTTTTCTTACGCGCCTGGCAATCCACCGCCAAAGCCAAACGCTTTTTTCTGGGGTGTGGTCGATGCCGTGACTGACCGGGCGTTGTATGTGAAGGTTGGCGCCGATACCATCGCTGTCCCGGTCGAAGAGCCCGCGATCTGGAAGATGGGCATGGTCTGGCCCGCCTCTGTCAAAGCACGCATTCAGCCGGGCGACAGGGTCGTGCTCATCGGCGATGCCGATGACAATGGGTTTCGCTGTCGTATGTGCTGGGTCAACGTCCCTGCTCTGGATGCGTGGTTCTGATGCATGGCATCCAGGAGGCGCACGTGACAAAGCGCTGGTTCCACGTCGTGATAGTGTCGCCACAGGACTGGCTCGCCTGGCACTGATAGATACGGCTCATGTCCGAGCTGCATTCTGGGGAGGACATACCAATTACGTGGATGATCCACCGTATTACAATACAAATGATCCGTCTGACCCTAACAACTCTTTCTTTTCGCTTCCATAATTTTGAGAATTGAGGTGATGTCGAATGGAGTGCGCCCGGAAGACAAACGGGTGGACCTGGCGACAAATTCGACAACATAAGTATTGCCCTAAATGCTGATACTCTTGAGTATATAGGAGCATTTTCAGCCGGACCAGATGAGGAATTGCCATTAGGCGTACAAAGATAGACTCAGTATGTATCTTTTGAGAGTTCCATCAAGGTTTGTATCCTTTGTGTCTCTGAGAGGAGCATCGTTTCATGATACGCCTGCCTGCGAGCAAGTTGATTGCTCTCGTGTTCTTGCTCGTCGAGACCACCATCATTGCCGCCATTTTCACATTTCCATCACGCGCGCTGGACCTGACGGCAGCGCTCATGCTTTCAGCGCTGCTCGCGCTCATCGTGATGGTTGTGCTTCGCACATCACCCGCATCCGAGAGGATGCCGTGGACGGCAGCAAACACCGCCATCCTGGCTGGCATGGTCTGCGTGCTTGTCGTGGCCGCTATCGCGCTCTTTGTGTCCTTCCAGGGATGAAATGGCTCCTCCTTTTTTGACTCTAGAGCGGTGCAAATATGTATCATCCCCTGAACGAAAAGACTATACTCAATTAAGGGTATTTCCCTAATAGACAAACCGATAGCCCCTTTATAGGATCAGAGCGGAGCGATTATGCCCAGAACGGCTCTGAAAGGTTTGCTCCCATGCACCGGTTACTGTTTACTCGTTTCCTCATAAGTGTCGGCATCCTCATCGGCGTGACGGCGTGCGCTGCACCCAACGGACCGGCAACGTCGTCATCTGCTCCTCCGGCGACGCTCTCACCAGATACCGTCATCACCGCCACGTCAACCGGCGACCAGATCACGCCGACCGCCATCCCGCCGCAGCGCTCACCGATGGCCGTTTCCACGCCGGAGGCGCCGACCCCAGCCGCCGCCTCCGGCGACCCGCAGGCGGTATGGCAGCGCGTGCGCACCGTCATTCCAGCCGATATTCCCGTCTACCAGCCGACGTGGCTGCCCGAGCGCTTCCGCCAGGAGTCAGCGACGATCTGGTACGTCAGCGCCGACGCACCGTATGATCCCCACTATGCGGTGTCCTACGTCGATGAGCAGGGAACGTGTCTCCTCTTTGCTCTCGGCGCGGTGAACAGCGCGCCGCCGACGGCGACGGCGGACCTCGCCTTACGCAACCGCGCCGCCACGTGGGCGCTGTGGTCCGCCACCGACGACTGGCCCGCCCAGCAGGTGCAATGGCGCGAAGCGGCAAACGGTGCGAGTCGCGTGTATGCCGTGCAGACAGGCGACGCGCAGATGACCCGCGACGAATTGCTGCAGATCGTCGCGCGGCTGGCGCCGGTGACCGCGACCGGGTCGCTGCCAGCGCCGTGAAAAGACGATCCTTAATGAAGGTGAGTGACGCGGCGCGGGCTGAGCGCTTCCCGCTGGCAGCCCGCGCCCGGAGGTGATACTGATGGTGCGTGTCATCATTATCGCGCCTGCGCCGATCATCCGCACTGGCGTGCGCGCCGTCCTGCACGACGTCCCCGACCTTGCGATTGCTGGCGTCACCGGCAACCTGGCGACGGCCCGGCGCTGGACGCTCACCCGACCGCCGGATGTGCTCCTGCTGGCGTGGCTTGCGCCGGATCCGCGCCTGCTGACGCTGCTGCACTGGGTGCGGCGCCACGCGCCGCAGACCACGGCGCTCGTCCTCGTCACGCAGTGCGACGACGGCGCGCTGGCGCTGCTCGTGAGCGCTGGCGCTGCCGCCTGTCTGTCGCTCGAGCAGGACGCCGCCGCGCTGGTGCACGCCATCCGCCGCGCCGCGCGTCCGGGCTGGCGCAGCGACCCGGCGCAGTGCGCGCTGGCGCAGCGCTGGCAGGCGGAGGTGGGCGGGCGCTGGCGGCGCCTGACCCGTCAGGAGCGCCGGGTGGCGCGTATGCTGGCGCACGGGCAGGACGCGAGGACTATCGCGGCGACGCTGGGAGTGAGCCCAAAGACCATCGAATATCACCTGAGCCACCTGTTGGCGAAGCTGGAGTGCGCCTCCCGGTTGGAGGCGGCGCTCTGGGTGCGCACGCATGTGCCGCTGGCGCTGCTCGACGCTGATGTGCACGAGGATGACAGGCGCGGGCGCGGGTGACGGATCACGGCGCTAGCGTAAAAACCGGATAAAAAATCTGGTATTTTTCCCAGGGACAAACCTCAGAGCAGGAGGTATACTCGGCGGCGAAAGTTGGACTTCCCTTGTACACACAGCTATCAGCCAAAAGGAGCGGATATGTGTAACTATCGATATCGCATCCGGCTTTTCGTACTCGTCGTGTTGGTGGCTTTTCCGCTTGCTGCTTTCCCCGCGAACGCAGCATATGCGCAACCGCAACCGGAGCAAAGGCAATTGATCCTGACCGTAACGGTGCCGCTTTATGTGGATTGTACAAACGTCCCCGATACGGAAGCGGCTCGCGAACAACTGGCAAGGCATCGTCTCTGCAACTATGGCGTGCCAGCGAATAGTGTTACGCCAGATAGTATCGTTAGAGGTGATTGCGGCAGCCTGAGTCTGGATGTTTTCAACTCCGGAGGTGGCATACTGCAGTGGAAAGCGGAGATAACCTCAACTGCCGGACCGTTCATCTATGCGAGCTACAGCGGTGACTGGCTTAACATTGATAATGGTCGGTCAGGAGGAGTCGTGCGAGATACTGGTCTGACTTTCACCTCAGACTGGCTCGATATTATCCCGATCAGCACTGGCGCGGGTTGGGTATGGGCCAAGATTACCGTGGCGCAGAGCACACTCTGGTATGGAGTGATTTGCCGCAATAACGGTCCAGTGGCTTCTAGCGCCAGAGTCGAGTAACGACTTCTGCTGGTGGTCACCCCTGGTCTTACCAGGGGTGGACGCCAGCAACTTGACGTTGGTTGCACTTCGGGGAGAAACTAAAATGACGCTCCGGTCTCGACCGACGCCCCTCGCGCTGGCGGCTGATGTGCGGCAGCGCGACCAGCTGGCGGCGCTCCGCCATCTGCGTCCGGGCGTGCCGCTCACCTATCCGCGCGGTCCCCTGGCGCGGCGGCTCTTTGCCGATCTGCTCGCGCTCGACGATGAAATCGACCCGTTGCCCTGGCTCGTCAGCGCACGGGCGCCGACAGTCGCCCTTCTGACGCTGGCGCTGGCGCTTGACTTTGCGACCTTCTGTGCAGGATATCGCGGCACGCTCCAACGCGCGCTCGCATCCGCCTGCGATGCCGGGCGGTCTGCCGCGCTGGATGTGGAGACGCGCGATCGGGCACTGTTCGGGCGGATGCTCAGCGCGCCAGACGAGTGGCTTGTCCCGGACGGTCTTTTCGACCGCATCGATGCCGGGGACGCAGACGAACTACGCCGGTTCTTGCGTCAGCTTCGGGTGCGGAGCGAACTATCAGCCGAGGCGCTGCCGCAGCGCTCGCTCATCGAGCCGACATTAGCCGTCGTGCTGGCTGACCTGCTGCGTCTGCCGGATACTGTCGACCCGGTCGCGTGGCTGGCGACGACCCGCAGTGACGCAGTGGCGCGCATCTGTCTGTACAAACTGCTCCAGCGGGTGATACCGACACCGCAGCAGTTGAGTGCTGCCCGAGGCGCTGCGGTCCGTCCACCGTTCGAGCCGCGCCTGCGTCTGCGCGCCGGACCGTTGACCGCCCGGCTGGAGCGGATGGAGTTCTACCACAACGGGTTCCGTCTACACTTCCGGGTGCGTATTGTCAGTGCGGACGCTGCAAGGATGATGGTTCGGCCTGTTTCGCCAGTGGTGCTGACCATGTGGGAAGGTGTCACCGGGGTGGTCGATGACGCTGGACACCGCTATGTGATGCAGGTTGAAGACTACCAGGTGACAAACCAGTGTTGGTGGTGGCGGCAGAAGCTCACCCTGGTTGGTTGGCCCGCGCTGAACACCACGCGCAGCATCACGCTGCTGGCGCAGCCGCTTGTGTTGACCCGCTGCCGAACGCCGCAGTTCGGCGACCAACTGATCCCGCTCGCCGCGCCGGAACTCGGCGCAATCCGGCTGCGCGTTCTGCTGCTGTGAGGGCAAGCAGCGTGGACAGCGATGCTCGTGCAGCGCGCTGCGGTTTAGCGCCGCTTCAACCGTATACCACGTCTCACCATTCGCGTCTATCCCTGAAATTGGGGACAC
>JANWXL010000408.1 GCA_025055265.1 Roseiflexus sp. | reverse complement strand
CCACGAGTGGGACGGCAGCTTTCTGGAGGATGGCACCCCGACTGCGCTGGCGGAACTGGAGGGTCGGGAGGTGGCGCATTTGCTGGAAGATATTGAAGGGTACCTCTGCGAATTGACCGGCGCGCAGATCCGCGATGGTCTACACATTCTCGGTGTGATGCCGACCGGGGAGCAACTGACAGAGCTGGTCTACCATCTGCTGCGCCTGCCGAATCTCGATGCTCCCAGTCTGCCAGAGGCAGTGGCGGCTGCGCTGGGCGAAGATTGGACGGCGCTGCGGGAACGACCGGGGCTGCGTCGGTCAAGAATGGGAGAGTCGCAGAACGATGCCGCCTCATTCCAAACAAACGCCGACGTGATTGAGCGCATCGAGACGTTGAGCAAATCGTTGCTGCGGCATCTGAATGCGCGCGAGTGGCGCTTGTGCGATGTCGAGCAGGTAATTGCCGACGTGTTGCCTGTCCCGCCGGATGCGCGCATTGCCGCTGCGCTGCGGTACGCCTGCGACACCCTCGTGCCGAATCTGCGTCGGAGCGCACACGATGAGATCGCCCATCTCCTGGCGGCGATGGAAGGGCGATTCGTCCCGCCAGGACCGAGCGGCGCGCCGACCCGTGGCATGGCGCATGTCCTGCCGACTGGGCGCAACTTCTACGGCGTGGACCCGCGCGCGCTGCCGAGTCCGGCTGCCTGGCAGACCGGCGAGGGGCTGGCGCGCGACCTGATCGCCCGCTATCAGCGTGAATATGGGCACATGCCCGAAAGCGTCGGCATCAGCATCTGGGGCACGAGCGCAATCCGCACGGCCGGCGATGATATTGCGCAGGTGCTGGCGCTGCTTGGTGTGCGTCCGCGCTGGCAACGCGAGAACCGCCGCGTGACCGGGATCGATGTCGTGCCGCTGGAGGAGTTGGGGCGTCCGCGCATCGATGTGGTGTGCCGCATCTCAGGGTTCTTCCGCGACGCCTTCCCGCATCTGATCGCGCTGATTGACCAGGCGGTGCAGAC
>JANWXL010000383.1 GCA_025055265.1 Roseiflexus sp. | reverse complement strand
AGCACTGCGCGCGATGGGCTGAGCAGCGGCAACATTCCCAGTGGCGCCAGCACAAGCGCAAGATAGCGAAGATTTTCTGGCTGAAGCAGGTCGAGGATGAGAAGACTTGGCTGCTGCAGGATGGTCAGGAGAATGTCGCGTGGTGTTGCGCCGTAGTGCGCAAAGCGAACAGCAAAGACGCTCTGGGATTGACCATTGAGTGCTGGTTGGATGAGAAATGCGGCAACGCTGAACCAGACAAGTGAACCGAGGATGAGAGCGCTGCCCCAGCGTCGTTCGCCCCGGACAAAGAGCCATGCGCCCAGCCATCCGATGGTTATCGCAAAGTTCTCTTTAGCTGCGCACGCAGCGATCGCTGCTGCGCCGATCACAGCACGATTGTGACATTCAATCCCCCAGAGCGCAACCAGGATGGCTGTAGCCGCCAGCGCGTCGGGGTGAAAATGAAACAGCGCCATGTTGTGCGTAGACGGATGCAGCAGATACGCTCCAGCGACCAGTGCGCCCATCCACGGCGATCCACGGATGCAACCAATGCGATAGAGCGCCAATCCTCCAATACCGACCGCCAGACTTTGGACAATCAACAGAACTCGTACATCGGGTGCAACCAGATACAACGCTGCCAGAGGATACAGCAAAATAGCCGTGTGATCGCCCAGCAGATGGACGCCGATGCCCGTGCTGTACGCTGGCAAGCCGCGGCTGATGAGCCAGAGCCACTGGTCAAAAAGTCCAAGATCGTACGCCCCCGTTGCATACCGATGATGCAGCGCCAGGCTGCCCCACGCAACGACACTGATCCACGCAAGTGTCAGCGAACCGATCACGAGGTCGGGAAACGACAGGCGGTGCAGCGCGCCGCCAAGTTGCCGCAGCCACAGAGCGCCACGTCCGCGATAGAGCATCCTGTCAAACACCAGCGCTGCACTTATTGCGAATGTTGCGCCCCAGGCGACCATCCATCCCCACAGTCCCATTCCTGCAACAATACTGGCGCCGCACGCGCCCGCCAGAATCCCGCAGCGCAGCGCCAGCAGGATGAGCAACGTCATCGCGGGCGCCAGCGCGATGAG
>JANWXL010000361.1 GCA_025055265.1 Roseiflexus sp. | reverse complement strand
TTCTACATGTACATTCAGATGCCGTTCGCACACGCCACCGGTCTGTTTCTGACGGCGCTGTTCCTGACGATCTGGTATGAGACCCGGGAATGGGGGCATAACGGAACAGAGACGGAGCGAGCGCGCGGATGGCGGGCATGGCTGGCGCTCGGCCTGGTCGGCGGGTTAATGACGATCACCCGCGAGCAACTGGGGCTGTTTCTGCTGGCGCCAGTCATCGAGGCGCTCTGGCGGTATGGGCGTCTCCTAAGGATGGAGGGCGGGTCTGGCACGGACGGGGCAGGTCCGGGCAGGACGGGCCCGGGCGGGGCGGGCCCGGGCGGGTCTGGCACGGACGGGGCGGGGCCGGGCGGGGCGGGCCCGGGCGGGTCTGAGACCCGCCCCTACGGGTTTTTGGGGCGATTGGCGCTGCGCCATGCGTTGTTCGTTACCACCCTTGTCGTGGCGCTCACGCCGCAGCTTGTTGTCTATCAGATCCTCAACGGGGCGCCTCGACCGGCTGGCGAAGTGAGCGGCAAGTTGAACTGGTGCAGCCCGCATTTCATTGACACCCTGATCGATTTCAATCCGGCGCCGGATTTCTGGTGCCCTGGGGCGAGCGATTTCACCGCAACCTTCCCGCCGTTCAGCCGCGGTGCGCTGGTGTGGAGCCCGGCGCTCGGTCTGGGGTTGATCGGGCTGACGCTGCTCTGGCGACGCGATCGCCTGCTGACGGTTGCGCTGACGACGCTCTTTCTGGCGCAAACCTGGATCAATGGCGCGTTTGGGACGACGTGGCACCTGACCGGCGCGTTCGGCTTTCGGCGCCTGATTGAATGCACGCCGATCTTCGTTGTCGGGTTGGCGCTGTTGAATGATGCGCTCATCAGACGGGTCGGCAGGTTTGGGGTTCTTGTGCCTGCCATTGCATTGATCGGGTGGAACTTCGGGCTGGTGCTGAACGCAACGGTCTTCAACGCCGAGACGAATCTGCGCCGTGGGTTGACCTGGCCCGATGTGTGGCGCTGGCAGATGGAAGCGCCGCTGCGTGCTCTCCGGCTAATCGGCGATCTGCTCTTCCGTCGCTGCCGGTTCTTCGAGAACCAGCCGTGTGAGTGAGGAGAGCCAGCATAATAAATGGCAGGAACACACGCCGTGCGCCCCTGCTGGTGGAAGAATGGTGGGCCGCCCAGGACTCGAACCTGGAACCCAGTCGTTATGAGCGACGCGCTCTGCCATTGAGCTAGCGGCCCACACCTTGTATGGTACCACGCAGCGCGCGGCGATGCAAGCGCATCAGGCAATCAGCGAGTAGAACTCGCGCTCGCGTTTCTCCAGCATTGGAACAATTTCCCCCTCGATAATCCTCTGAAAGTGCGGCGTGTCGCGGTGCGCCGCCAGTGCCGCGTGCGTTGCGTACTGCTCGTACAGGAGAAATACGTCCGGGTTCTCCTGCGAGCGGCAGCAGTGATAGAGCAGACATCCCGGCTCGTGCCGCCGCACCAGCGCCGCCATCCGGCGTAGCGCCTCCTCGACGGCATCGCCCAGACCAGGTTTGCAGACGTAACGTGCAACCAGGACGATCATGGCAGCGCCTCCGGATCACATGAGCTGGCGTGTTTCGTGAGCATTATATCAGTTTTGTGAGAACTGAGAGAGGGGTTAGGGGTTACGAGAACCCAGAACTGAGAACCAAGAACCCAGTTGACACATGGCAAAAACAGGTGTATAGTTGCATCATCTGATTATTGTATGATACATCAATTTTCAATGACCCCTTCCGCTTACGAATGTGCTGTCCTGTTGCTCGATACTGTTCCCGGTCTGATGCGCGCTGTCGCCAGCGCAATGCGTCAGCGCTATGGCTATGATGCCGATACGCCAACGATGGGGCAGATGCGGATGCTGGCAAAGCTGGCTGAGCGTCCGTGGAGTCTGAGCGAACTTGCCGCAGCGCATCAGGTAACGCCATCGTCGATGTCGCGCACAGTGGATGTGCTGGTGCAGCGCAACTGGGTGGAACGCGCAACAGCGCCAGACGACCGCCGCAAGGTGGTGTTGCGCCTGACCCCCGCCGGTTATGCAGCACATGCCGCCATTCGTGATGCTGCCAGAGAAGCCGCTGCACGCCTGATCGCGCAACTCGACGAGCGTCAGCGCGCGCATCTGTACGAAGGCTTGAACGCGCTCTATGCGCTGATCGATCATTCCTGCCCGACGCCGGATGAGACCGTATCAGGAGAGACCCGATGAACCCGCTTCGCCGTTCGCTGACGTTTCTGAAGCCGTATCTGGGGTTGACCATCGGCGCTGCGGTGAGCCTGGCGCTGGCGGCTGGCGCCAACCTGGTCACGCCGCACGTGCTGCGCCTGCTCATCGATCAGGGGATTGCGGAACGTAACCCCGGTGCGTTGTTGTGGCTCGCAGCGGCACTGGTGGGTGTTGCGCTGGTGCGTGGCGTGTTCAGTTTCACGTCTGGCTTCTGGTCGGAAAAGGCGTCGCAGGCGGTCGCTTACGATCTGCGCAATGCACTCTTCGCCAAAATCCAGGGGTTGAGTTTTTCGTACCACGACCGGGCGCAGACCGGGCAGTTGATGACGCGCATCACCAGCGATGTCGAGCAGGTGCGCACATTCATCGGCATGGGTTTGCTGCAATTGTTGAACGCCCTGGCGCTGATCGTTGGCTGCATCGGCGCGATGGTGCTGATGAACTGGCAACTGGCGCTGCTCGTCTTACTGACCGTTCCCTTGATGATAGGAGTGATTGGCTTCTTCATGAATGTCGTGCGTCCGCTCTTCGATCAGATCCAGCAGCGACTTGGCGCGCTCAATACCGCTCTTCAGGAAAATCTGGCTGGCGTGCGGGTCGTGCAGGCGTTCGCGCGTGAACCATATGAGCGGCAACGTTATGACCGTCTGAATCAGCGCCTGCTTGACGTGAACGTGCAATCGGTCCGCGCAATGTCACTGGCGTTTCCGCTCATTTTCTTCATTGGCAACCTGGGCACGCTGGCGGTGATCTGGTTTGGCGGGTATCGGGTGATCGACGGCGTACTGACGATCGGTGAGTTGGTGGCGTTCAACACTTACCTGGCGTTGCTCATTATGCCGCTCATGATGCTGGGCATGATCATGGCGCAGTTAACGCGCGCAGCGGTCAGCGCAGAGCGAATCTTCGAGGTGCTCGACGTTGAAAGCGAAGTGCGTGATCGCCCTGGCGCCCATCCGCTGCCGCCTATCAAGGGACGAGTCGCATTCGAACATGTCTGGTTCGGCTACGGCGTTCGAGCCGATGGTCATCCAGCGCCCGATGGACGCCATCCGATCCGTGAGGACCGCTACATTCTCAAGGATGTTTCGTTTGTCGCTGAGCCAGGACAGACGATCGCCATTCTGGGAAAGACCGGCGCTGGCAAAAGCACAATTATCAATCTGATTCCGCGGTTCTACGATGTCACCCACGGACGGGTCACGATTGACGGGATTGATGTGCGCGATGTGACGCTGGAGAGCCTGCGGGCGCAGATCGGGATTGTGCTGCAGGATACGACGCTGTTCAGCGGCACTGTGCGCGACAACATCGCCTATGGTCGCCCCGACGCCAGTGATGCCGAAGTCGAAGCGGCAGCGCGCGCCGCACAGGCGCACGAGTTCATTGTGGCATTGCCGAATGGATACAACACCATCATTGGCGAGCGCGGCGTTGGATTGTCGGGCGGGCAGAAGCAGCGCATCGCCATCGCACGCGCGCTCCTGCGCGATCCGCGAATCCTGATCCTCGACGACAGCACTTCGTCGGTCGATGCCGAAACCGAATATCAGATTCAACTGGCGCTCGAACGGTTGATGGAAGGGCGAACGTCATTCGTGATTGCCCAGCGCATCAGCACCGTGCGTCGCGCCGATCTCATCCTCCTGCTCGATAACGGTCGCATCGTTGCGCAGGGGACGCACGAGGAGTTGCTGGCGAGCAGTGCACTCTATGGCGAGATCATCGACTCGCAGTTTGGCGGAGTGCGGGAGGAGGTCGAGATCATAGGAGTTGACGGTTGAAAGTTGACGCATTCGTATGGCGAAACACCATCCAGTCTTTGTCCAGCTGGTCAAAATCGCAACGGCGACGCACGTGGCGCTCTACCGGTTGATGCGCGGCGCGCTGCCGCATCCGTTTCTGGGGCGGCACTGCATTCTGTTGACCACGACCGGTCGGCGTAGCGGCAAGAAGCGCGTCACCCCGCTGCTGTTCGTGCGCGACGGCGGCGACTACATCGTGGTTGGCTCATGGGGCGGCAGTGATACGCCGCCGCACTGGTACCTCAACCTGCGTTCCGATCCGCGCGTGGTTGTCGAAGATCATGGGTATGTCACCTCAGCCGTGGCGATTGAGGTGGATGATCCTGAGGAATACGAGCGTCTGTGGCGGCGACTGGCCGCCATCTATCCGACCTACGAGGCATATCGGCGGCGCACCACGCGACGATTGCCCATCGTGCGGTTGAGTCCGGTCGGCATGATGAAGACGGGCAGGGAGCAACGCATATGATGCACATGCTGCAACGGGTCGCCGAATTACCGCAGGAGCGCGCTGAGAATCGTGGTATGGTCGCGCGGCGGTTGCTTGGCTATCTGGTTCCGTACTGGCGGCGACTGCTGGCGATTCTGGCTCTGGTCATCGTTGCCGCCGCCTCGCAGGCGCTCGGTCCAATGGTGATCGGCGTGGCAATCGACAGTGCGATTGCGCGGCGTGATGCTGGCGAACTGAATCGTCTGATGCTGATGCTCCTTGTCATCTATGTGGCCGGTATGGCTGCCGGGCGCTACCAGTTCATGCTGATGGGCGAAGTCGGGCAGCAGGTGCTGGCGCAGTTGCGCAGCGAAATTTTTGCAGCGTTGCAGCGCATGTCGCTCCGCTTCTTTGACCGCCGTCCAGCAGGTGAGTTGATGTCGCGCCTGGTGAACGATACTGAAGTTATCACACAACTGATGGGGCAGGGGCTGGTGCAGGTGCTCGGCAGCCTCTTCGGATTGATCGGCATTCTGGTGGCGATGGTGGCGCTCGACTGGCGGCTGGCGCTGGCAAGTTTCATCGTTATTCCGGTGATGATCTGGATGACCGGTCTGTTCTCACAACTGTCGCGGCGGGCATTCCGCCGCACCCGCGAGGCGATCGGCGATGTGTCGGCGGAAATTCAGGAAGAAATTGCCGGCGTCAAAGTCGCGCAGGCATTTACGCGCACTGCGCTCAACCAGCAGCGCTTTGCGCAACGCAACGCAGCCAACCGCGATGCCAACGTCAATGCAACCGCGATCACGTCAGCGTTCATGCCGGCAGTGGACGTACTCTCAACGGTCGCCATTGCGATTGTTGCCGGATTCGGCGGCTGGCTGGTAATACAGGAAGCGGTCACTGTTGGCGTGGTGGTCGCGTTTCTGACATATGTGCAGCAATTCTTCCGCCCGGTGCAGGCGCTGTCCGCGTTCTACACTACGGCGCAATCGGCGCTGGCGGCGGGTGAGCGCATCTTTGCGCTGATCGACACGCCGCCTGATCTGGTGGATGCACCGGATGCGCAGCCGCTGGGACGGATCGAAGGGCGGGTGGAGTTTGACCACGTCTGGTTCAGCTACGGCGCTCGACCGGGAGAACAACCGGTGGATGAAGAGCAGTACGTGTTGAAGGACATCTGCCTGACGGCGGAGCCGGGACAGACAATTGCGCTCGTCGGGCCGACCGGCGCCGGAAAGACGACGCTCGTCAATCTGATCGGGCGGTTCTACGATGTCAGCGCTGGCGCCGTTTTGATCGACGGCATCGATGTGCGCAAGGTCACTCGCGCCAGTCTGCGGTCGCAGATGGGGGTTGTGCTTCAGGATAGTTTTCTCTTCTCCGGAACGATCGCCGACAATATCCGCTATGGGCGGCTCGACGCGACCGATGCAGAGGTCGAAAAGGCGGCGCGCGCTGCGAACGCCCACGAATTCATCATGCGTCTGCCGGATGGCTACCAGACGCAGCTTAGCGAGCGTGGCGGGAACCTCAGCCAGGGGCAGCGGCAGTTGATCGGCATTGCACGCGCGATCCTGGCAGATCCGCGCATTCTGATCCTGGACGAGGCGACCAGTAGCGTCGATACCCGCACCGAGCAGTTGATCCAGCAGGCGCTGCGGCGACTATTGCGCGGGCGCACCAGTTTTGTGATCGCCCATCGTCTCTCGACTGTCCACGACGCCGATCTGGTGCTGGTGATCGATCAGGGGCGGATCGTCGAGCGCGGCACGCACGACGAGTTGCTGGCGCGTGGCGGGTTGTACGCCGAGTTGCACCGCCGTCAGTTCCGTGATGAGCCGGTGGTTAGGGGTTAGGAGTGGCGGCTCAGGGTGACCGTCACCATACGGGTGGCGTGGAAGCTTGTAATTCGACAGCAGTCAGGGGACGGCATCGCACCAGGGGTCGCCGCCTCTCAAGTGTAGCGTTTTTCAGACGCGAGGGGTGTTTTCCGCATCCCGAAGCCTTTTTCTTCCTCACCCCCCTGCCCCCTCTCCAGCGACGATCTGTACATTACCCACATGTCACAATGCGTCATACGCGCCGTCTCATCGGAGAGCGTCCTGATGCGGAAGGTCGCAGCGAGACTTCGACGAGCACGCCTTTCTGAAACATTACTTTTTCCGCATTAGGAAGCCATCGTTGGACTTGTGGGTAATGCATAGAGCGACGCTGGAGAGGGGGCGGGGGGTGAGGAAGAGAAAGGCTTTGAGACGCGGAAAACGCCCTTCGTATATAGAAACTCTACACTTGAGAGGCGGGGGGATGAGGGCAGAAAGGCGTCAATGTGTTCTTCCTCCGATCAAACAAAAGAGCCGGAATATAACGTGGCTTTGTGCCTTTGCACTTCTGTATCAATCTGAGAGATGCTAAAATAAAGTCAGACGAAAAGAGGAGAGCGGACGAGCGTATGGCATGCGTTTTCGGTCCTATTCCTTCACGGCGGCTCGGACGGTCGCTCGGCATCGATCCTGTGCCGTTGAAAACCTGCAACTGGAACTGCGTCTATTGCCAGCTCGGGCGGACGCGCCCGCTGACCAATGAGCGCCGCGTGTATGTGCCGCTGCCAGTACTGCTGAACGAGGTCGATCAGGCGCTGGCAGTCCGCGCGCCCGACGAGATCGATTGGGTGACGATCGTCGGGTCAGGTGAACCAACGTTGCACAGCCAGATCGGCGAACTCATCCGCGCCATCAAACGCCGGACGACGATACCGGTGGCGGTGATCACCAATGGCGTGCTGCTCTACCTGCCCGACGTGCGAGAAGCGCTCTGCGCCGCCGATGCCGTCCTGCCAACGTTCTCGGCAGGTTCTGCGGAGGTGTACCGTGCGCTGCACCGTCCTCATCCAGAAGCTACGTTCGAGCGCCTGCTGGAGGGACTGATCGCGTTCCGCGCCGACTATTGCGGGAAATTATGGGTCGAGGTGATGCTGGTGCGCGGTGTCAACGATAGCGAGGAAGCGCTGCGCGACATTGCTGCGGCGTTGCAGCGCATTCAGCCCGACCGGATCGACATCACGCTGCCGGATCGCCCCCCGGC
Source organism: Roseiflexus sp. (assembly GCA_025055265.1). Classification (GTDB taxonomy): domain Bacteria; phylum Chloroflexota; class Chloroflexia; order Chloroflexales; family Roseiflexaceae; genus Roseiflexus. The sequence continues at coordinate 2,583 of JANWXL010000361.1, read as the reverse complement.
TGAACCCTGGGTCGAACCGCCCGATGCCGAGGGATTGATGCGTGCAACTGCGATTCTGGGCGCAGCGGCGCATGTGGTTCATCCGGCGGAAGGAACGTTCGATCTGCGCGGGTACGCTACTCCCGTCGAAGCGATCCTCGCCATCATTGCGCGCCACCCGATGCGCGCAGAGGAACTGGAACGCGCGCTGGCGCGCTGGGCGCCGGATCAGGTGCGCGAGGCGCTGCACACGCTGGAGTCGAATGGTGCAGCACAGTTGGTCGAACGCTACGGCGCGCGCTTCTGGTGCGCTGCGAACGCCTTTTACCCCTCGACCGCCCCCGCTCCTCGAAAGGCGGTGACGACATCCCATGGTTGACGGTCATCTGCAAGAAACCGCGCTGGAAGTCGCCGTATGGGAGGCTTTGCAGCGTGTGATCGACCCGGAACTCGGCTTCAGTCTGGTTGACCTCGGGTTAATACGGTCGGTCACGGTTGCGGACGGACGGGCGCTCATCGAACTGGCGCTGACAACGCCGCTCTGTCCGCTGGTTGGCGTTTTTGAACACGAGATTCGCACGGCGGCGCTAGGCGTGCCTGGCGTTCGGGAAGCGGAGGTGCGCCTGGTCGACGCGCCCTGGACGCCGCTGGCGTCGGCGCCGTGGCGGCGCTGGCTCGATGAGACGACCTGAACGTCCTGGCGGAGGACGCAAGTTATGCCATCTGGTGACATCCTGCTCGACGTTCAGGGCGTCACCCTCACCCGTGAAGGACGCACCATTCTGTACGACATCAATCTCAGCGTGCTGACAGGTGAGATCCACGCTCTGCTCGGCGTCAACGGCAGCGGGAAGTCGAGCCTGGCATACGCCATCATGGGGTGCGAAGACTACCGTCCCGATGCGGGGCGCATCCTGTTTGCGGGGCGCGACATCAGCGACCTGCCTATGCACGAACGCGCCCGCCTGGGGCTGACGCTCGCCTGGCAGGAACCGGCGCGCTTCGAAGGTCTGCCGGTTGGCGACTACCTGACGCTTGGCAGACCGACGATCAGCCGGGAGGAGTTGTGGGAAGCGCTGCACGCTGTGGCGCTGGACCCGGCAACCTATCTGCCGCGCGCTGTGGATCGCACCCTGAGCGGCGGCGAGCGCAAACGGATTGAACTGGCGGCAGTGTACGCGATGCGTCCGCGCCTCGCCATTCTGGACGAGCCGGACTCCGGCATCGATGTGTTGAGTTTCAGCGACATTCAACAGTTAGTGCAGCGCATGGCGCGCTCAGGGTGCGCCGTGCTGCTCATCACCCACCGCAACGACATGGCAGCGATCGCTGATCGCGCATCGGTGATGAACGCCGGGACAATCATCATGACCGGCGCTGCCGACGAGGCGCGGCGGGTCTATGCCGCAAGACGCGGATGAGGTGTGCGATGAAGGCGCAACAGATATCTGGCATCACCACACCACGCGGCGATCCTGCGTGGGCGCGTGAGTATAACGCAATTCTGCAAGCATACGAACAGGCGGGCGGACCGACCGCCGCACTCCGCTCCGGTCGCGTTGCGGCAGTGGTCGTCAGCGCCAACCGCGTACTCGGCGTCGTCACTGTGCCGGGGGTGACGATCAACGCCGAACCGTTGCCGGATGGGGTTCAGGCGCAGATCATGGTTGCGCCTGGAGTGCGTCTGGAGCGCCCGGTGCATCTCTGTTTCGGGATGATCGCCGAAACTGGCGTGCAGCGGATCGTTGCTGATTATGAGATTGGCGCCGGAGCGCAGGTCGAGTTTCTGGCGCACTGCACCTTCCCTAATGCCCGTGATCTGCGGCACATCATGGACGCAGTGGTGCGCGTCGGCGCCGATGCGCATCTGCGCTATACCGAAGCGCACTACCACGGACCATATGGCGGGGTGAGCGTCGAAGCGCGCGCTGGCATCACTGTCGATGCCGGAGGACGATATTTCAGCACCTTCAGCCTGGTGCACGGGCGCGTCGGTCGATTGCTGATCGACTACACCGCTGATGTGGAGGCGTCCGGCGTGGTTGATCTCACCTCAATGGTGTACGGCGCTGGCGACGACGACATCGAGGTGCGTGAGACGGTGCGCCTCAACGGGGAGAAGGCGCGCGGACTGGCAAAGACTCGCATCGCCGTGCGCGACCGCGCCCACAGCCGGGTCTTCACCACTGCCGAAGGCAACGCTCCTGGAACGCGGGGACACATGGACTGCGCCGAGATCGTGCGGGGCGCCGCCATGGCGGAGAACGTACCGACCGTCATCGTGCGCAGCGACGAGGCGCACGTTACCCACGAAGCAGCGATTGGTTCGGTCAACCGCAAAGAACTCGAAACCCTGATGGCGCGCGGGCTCGACGAAGATACCGCAGTGGATGTGATTATTCGGGGGATGTTGGGGAGGCTTTAAAACGAGTCACGCCATATCTGGTGAGGAGTTCTCGCTTCTGTGCGCTCAACACGCGCAGGACTTGATCGCGTCGCATCTTTTGCCACTTTCGACTGCCGTCTATATGCACAAACACATTCACCGCGCCTGCGATAGCGCACTTCTGAATTATAACGCGACTGCGCTGGTTTGGGTAGGGC
>JANWXL010000340.1 GCA_025055265.1 Roseiflexus sp. | reverse complement strand
TGTACGAAATCCGAACAGGTTCTACGGACGATCAACCTCCTCGAGCCGGAGCGATAGCACCCGTGATGCGCCATCATCGCCCAATGTGACGCCATAGATCGTGTCGGCGACCTCAATCGTGCCGCGGTTGTGGGTGACGATGATGAACTGCGTCTTTTCGCTCAGTTCGGTGAGCGCATCGCGGAAACGCCCGACGTTCGTTTCGTCAAGCGCGGCATCGACCTCATCGAGAACGCAGAATGGCGTCGGATTCGCCTTCAGGATGGCGAAGAGCAGCGCCGCAGCGGTCAGCGCGCGCTCCCCGCCCGACAGCAACGCCAGATGTTGCTGCCGCTTCCCTGGAGGACGGGCGATGATGTCAACGCCGAGCGAGGCGATGCTCGTCGGTTTGACGCCATTCTGATCATCGTCATTGTCGCCGTCGTCGTTGATCAGCACCAGGCGCGCCTCGCCGCCGCCGAACAATCGGGTGAAACTGCGCTCGAACTCGGCGGCGACGACGCGGAATGTCGTTTCGAAGCGGGTGCGGATGGCGTGGTCCAGTTCAGCAATCAGCTCGTTGAGCGCCGCCGAAGCGGCGCGAAGGTCGTTCATCTGACTGCTCAGGAACTCATGGCGTGCGGCGGCTTCATCGTACTCTTCAAGCGCCAGCGGGTTGACCACCCCTAACCGGGAGATACGCTGTTTCAGTTCGACGATGCGCTGATGCAGCGTTTCCAGGTCGTCACCTGGCTGCAGTGCTGGATGGGATCGGGCGGCAGCCTCAATGTCGATGCCGTCGCCAGCAGCGCGCTCTCGCAGCGTTTCCAGGCGATCACGCGCACGTTGCGCCTCGACCGTCGCCCGGTTGTACGCAGACTCGGCATCGATCAGGGCGCCGGTCAGACTCTGTGCGCGTGCCTCGTGTTCTTCACGCTGCCGTTCCAGAACGTTCAACTCGGCTTCAACGGGATCGATGCGCGCACGGATCGCGTCGATCTGTTCCACAAGCGTCTGATGACGCGCCGCCGTTTGATCCAGTTCAAGCGCCAGCGCTTCACGTTCGCGGCGCAGGCGTTCGATGCGCTCCGTAAGCGCCTGATGCTGTTCGTCGATGCGCGCTAGCGCCTGTGCGCCGGTGTGCAGAACGGCGCGCAGGGCGCGCACCTCGCCTTCGGTATCGGCGCGGCGCGCGCGCAGGCTCGCCAGCGCCTCGTCATCAGCGGCGTCTGCGGCGCGCTGCGCTTCTTCCTGCGCCTGCACCTGATCGACCTGCGCGCGCGCCGCGGCTTCGCGTCGCATCAGATCATCGCGCTCAGCGACAACAGATTGGAGACGATTGAACAGCGCAGTTAATTCAGCGTCGATCTGCTCGATGCGTCGTTGTCGGATAAGGCATTCCGCATCGGCGCGATCCACCGCGCGCTGCGCCTGCGCAACAGCAACGCGCGCCTGATCGAGGCTGCGCTGCGCCTGGCGCTGGCGATGTTCCGCTTCACGCGCCGTTTGTTCGGCGGCGGCATATGCTTCGCTGGCAGCGACGTGCTGCGCATGCGCCTGTTCGACGGCGCGGGTCGCCGCTGCCAGGCGTTCGGGAAGATCGCGGAGTTCACGTTCGCGCCGCAGGGTTCCGCTCTCCTTCACTGCTGCGCCGCCGGTGACGGCGCCAGCCGCGCTGACCTGCTCCCCCGCCAGCGTGACCATCGTCCACCCGCCGCCGATACGCTTCAGTTCGCGTCGGGCGACTGCCAGCGTGCGCACGACCAGGGTGCGACCGAGGAGCAGATCGGCGACGGGCCGATAGCGTTCGTCGACATCGATAAGATCGGCGGCTACCCCCAGCACACCATTGTTCGGATCAACCGTTACATGCGCCCGTCCGTCATCGTTGCCACGCACCCGGATGGTATCGAGCGGGAGGAAGGTTGCACGCCCTTCGCCGCCGCGTTTGAGCGCCTCGATGGCTGCTTCGGCGTCTTCCCAGCGATCGACAACGATGTTTTGCAGGCGCGAACCGAGCGCCACTTCGATCGCGGTCTCGAGTTCCGTCGGAACGCGCAGCAGGGTTGCAACGAGTGCGAAGCCAGCGCGCCCTTGCGCTTCCGCCCATTGCATAGCGGCGCGCACGCCAGCAAACGTTCCGGCGTAGCTGCGATGGAGACGGCGCAGGGTTTCCAGGCGCGCTTCCAGATCCATCTGTTGTCGTCGCGCCGCTTCGAGCGCCTCGGCTGCGGCGGCGCGCAGGCGTCGACAGCGTTCGACATCGCCGAGCGCTCGTTCAACGTGAAGGGCAGCGTCGGTCAGCTCATGCTCCAGCGCCGCGAGTTGCGCTTCCGCCTGAGCGCTTTCAGCCCGGCGAGCAGCCAGTGCATCCTCTGCGGCAGCCAGAGACTCTTCGACAGTTGCGCGCTCACGCAACAGACGTGCGCGTTGCTCGGCGATCTGCGTCGTCTGGCGTTGCGTCGCACCGAGCGCAGCGTGGATCTCCATCAGGGCGCGGCGCGTCTCGTCGAGCGCCTGGCGTAACGCGGCGCGCGCTGCGATCCGCTCGGCGCGCTGCGTCTCGTGCGCGGCGTATTCCTGCTGCAGTTGCTGAAGACGTTGTTCAGCGCTGGCGAGTTGCGCGGCAACGGCTTCGCGTTCCGACTGTTGTGTGGTGCGCTGATGGTCGAGGTCGCGCAGAGCGCGCTCCTGATCGTCAATCTGACGTGTCAATGCCGCGAGTCGTTCCTGACCAACCGCAAGAGCGCGCTGTAGCGACTCCGCCTCTGCATGCAGAGCGCTGCTTTCGGCGTGCAGCGCGCCAATGCGGTTGCGAAGCGCGTGGATCTGCTCGCGGATATGCTGGAGAGCAGCGGATGCGGCAGCGATGTCCGCCTGACGTGCGGCAAGCGCCGCCGCCAGCGACTGAGCGAACTGTTCAGCGGCGGCGCACTCCGCCTGCGCCGTGTGCCACAGGCGGGCATAGTACACATCAAGCACAGTGCGCAGTTCGGCGGTCAGATCGCGATGGGAGCGGGCAAGCGCCGCCTGTCGCTTCAGTGAGCGCAGGCGTGGTTCGAGTTCCGCCAGAATATCGGCGCAGCGCGCAACATTGGCGTTCGTCTCGCGCAGGCGACGTTCCGCATCGGCGCGACGCTGCTCATAGACGCTGATGGATGCTGCGTCCTCAAACAGACGGCGGCGCTCCAGAGGGCGAAGGTTGAGCGCCGCATCGACCAACCCCTGGTTGATAATCGCATACGCGCCACTGATCGGCGCTGCGACTTCCTGCACATCGCGCAGCCGGACGCGCTGGCGATTGATGAAGTACTCGTTCTCGCCAGCGCGCGTTGCCCGGCGGGTAATCGTCACTTCGCTGTACGGCGCGGGCAGCAGACGATCACTGTTATCGATCGTCAGCGAGACCTCAGCAAATCCGGCGGGGGCGCGTCGTCCGCCGCCGCTGAAGATCAGGTCTTCGGTGCGTTTACAGCGCAGTGTGCCGGGATGTTGTTCGCCAAGCACCCAGCGGATAGCATCAACGAGGTTCGACTTTCCGCTGCCGTTAGGACCGATGACAGCAGTGACGCCGGGCTGAAACTCGAACGACGTGTGCCCGGCAAATGTTTTGAACCCCTGGATTTCGAGGCGACGCAGGTACATTGGTTTCGACACAACCGCAAAACTGGCGTGATATTATACCATCATGACCCTTGACAATTCGTTCATCTTGACAGAAGATGTACCCGCAGAGTAATATAGCATGTACTCACACACGTTAGCGCATGTTTGAGCCCGTGGCCACAGCCCGGCAGTGGGCTGTAGCATGCTGTACCTTTACAATTGAGCAGGAGGACGTTGTGCAATGGCTCGTATGGGCCTTGCCTGCGCTGATCATCGGACTCGCCATTGGCGCAGGCATTGGCATTCTTATCTACAAAAACAGCGTTCAGAGCCAGATACGGCAGATCGAGGCGGAAGCCCGACTGCAACTGGAAGCGACGCGATCTGAGCAGAAAGATCTCATCCTCCGCGCGACTGATGAAGCGCTCCGGCTCCGCGCCGAAGCCGAGGCGCAGATACGCGAAGCGCGCGCAGCCCTTGCCAAGCAGGAGGAACGACTGCAACGGAAAGAGGAGAATCTCGACCGCAAAATCGAGGGTCTCGAACGACGCGAACGCCAGCTTCAGCAGCGTGAGCGTCAGGTGGAACAGTTGCACCAGGAGGCTGAACAACTGCGTCAGCAGCAGCGAACGGAACTTGAGCGCATTTCCGCGTTGAGCCAGGAAGAAGCCCGCGCGATCATTCTGAAGCGCGTCGAAGATGAGACGCGCGATGAAGCGGCGCGCCGCATTCGCGAGATCGAAAAGAACATGCGCGAAGAGGCGGACAAGGTGGCGCGGAAAGTGATCAGCCTGGCCATTCAACGGTGCGCCTCGGAGTATGTTGCCGAGGTGACCGTTTCGACCGTTGCACTTCCAAGCGAAGAGTTGAAGGGGCGCATCATCGGGCGCGAAGGGCGTAACATTCGTGCATTCGAGCAGCTCACCGGCGTCGATATTATTGTCGATGACACCCCGGAAGCAGTCACGCTATCGTGCCATGACCCGGTGCGGCGGGAAGTGGCGCGTCTGGCGTTGATCAAGTTGCTCAAGGACGGACGCATCCATCCGACGCGGATCGAAGAGGTCGTCAGCAAAACCCAGCAGGAAGTTGAGCAAATTATGCGCGAAGAGGGCGAACGGGTCGCCTACGAAGCGAACGTTCAGGGGCTGCACCCTGACCTGATCAAGCTGCTGGGGCGTCTGAAGTATCGGACGAGTTACGGGCAGAACGTACTGCAGCACTCGCTGGAGTGCGCGCTGCTTGCGGCGCATATAGCTGCTGAGATCGGCGCAAACATCAATGTGGCGAAAACTGCCGCGTTGCTGCACGACATCGGGAAGGCAGTCGACCACGAAGTGCAGGGACCGCACGCATTGATCGGCGCCGAGATCGCGCGTCGCCTTGGGAAATCGCCAGCAATCGTTCATGCGATTGCCGCCCATCATAACGACGAAGAACCGCAGACCGTCGAAGCCTGGCTGGTCCAGGCAGTCGACGCCATCTCCGGCGGGCGCCCCGGAGCGCGCCGCGAGACGCTCGACCTGTACATCAAGCGCCTCGAAGCGCTTGAAACAGTGGCGACGTCATTCTCTGGCGTTCAACGCGCCTTTGCTGTTCAGGCCGGACGCGAAGTGCGGGTGATGGTGCAACCCGACGCCATCGATGATCTTGGCAGCATTCATCTCGCCCGTGATGTCGCCAAGAAGATCGAGGAGAGTCTGCAGTATCCTGGGCAGATTAAGGTGACGGTCATTCGCGAGACGCGCGCGGTCGATTACGCGCGCTGATCACAGGATCAGAGGCGCAGGACGCCTCGCGGCAGGAGCGGCCCCGACCGCCGACTTGCCGCACGGTCTCTCCGTAGCTGTTGCGAGGCGCTGCTGCAAGGCACGCCTTGCACTGCAACAATTCTGGCTATGGCATCGCAAGTTACCAGCCGGCGCATCGGGCCGGCGCCCAACCCATTCGGAGGAGGCACGTATGGCAAGCAATCTTTCGCACTCCACACCCGCCACTCGCGCCGTTGGCGCGAACAGCGCCGATGTAGTCGAACGACAGAGCGCTGAGGTCTTGAAGGTTTCGACTCGCTCGCGTCCCAGCGCCGTCGCCGGTGCGATTGCTGGCGTCATCCGCGACAGCGGTGTGGCAGAGGTGCAGTCGATTGGGGCAGGTGCAACCAATCAGGCGATCAAAGCGGTGGCGATTGCGCGCAGTTATCTCAGTGAAGAAGGTATTGACATTGTTTGCACTCCTTCGTTCATTGATGTCGCCATCGATGATGAAGAGCGCACAGCGATCCGCCTGCTGGTTGAACGGCGATAGGAATGGGAAGGCGTTGCCGGATAGGGCGGTCGTGCCGCAACCACGACCGCCCTCTTGTTTTTACCGACGCCGCAGCACGCCGTAGAGGCGTTGCACTGCAACGCCTCTACGGCGTGCCACGGCGCGCCATGCGCTCTTGCGGCAGCAGCGCATGGTAGATGAAGGCGTGCAGCGGCGTCGGCACGCCTGCCGCCGCTCCCAGGCGCACAACCGCGCCGTTCTGCGCGTCGAGTTCTGATGGACGACCTGCCATGATGTCGCGTTGCATTGATGCGGTCGTCTCGTAGGGCAGGCTGTCGAGTTGCGCCAGCGCAGCCGTGACGGCGCTTTCATCCAGGGCAATGCCGCGAGCCTGCGCCACCGCAACGATCTCGCGCATGCCCTGGACGAAGAGTGGGCGCGTTTCTGGAAGTTCGCGCAATAGCCCCATGGGCGCTCGTGTGACCGCTCCCAATCCGCTGGTGGTCGCCCCAAACACGAATTTACGCCAGACTTCTGCGTCAATGTCCGCCGGAATCGTAACTCGCACCCCCGCGCGCTCAAGCCACTCGCGCAGCGCTTCAACCCGTGCGGTGCGGCGATTGTCGCGTTCGCCAAAGACGATGAGCGGGTTTATGCCGGAATGCCGCACCACCCCTGGCCCGGTGCGCGCCACAAAAATGTAGCAGATGCCATTGAGGGCGTGCGCCTCCCCCAAAGCCAGCGCCAGCCGATCCGAGGCTTCGACGCCGTTGAGCAATGGCACAACGCCGGTCGCCGGTCCGATGAGCGGACGCATCTGCTCGATCGCGTCATCGAGTTGCCAGGCTTTGGTGGCAACCAGCACCATATCAACCGGTCCGACGGTCGAGGGGTCGTCGGTCGCCTGTACCGGCGCAATCCAGGCATCGCCGACGATGCTCTCGATCCGAAGTCCGCGTTCGCGCAATGCTGCCAGATTATCGCCGCGTGCGATAAAGATTACATCGGCGCCAGCCTGCGCCAGTCGTCCGCCGAAATATCCGCCTACTCCGCCAACGCCAACAATTGCAATGCGCATGGTATGCTCCTGGAGAACGGGGGTTAGGGGTTAGGGGTTAAGGGTTAGGGGTTAGGGGTTGGATGTCTCATCTTTCGCCTGGAACCTCCCCACCTTCCCACCTGCAACCTGCAACCTTACCCGCCGGCGGCCTTTCCCACCTGCAACCCGCTCACCTCTCGCCCCTCGTCGCTCGCCTTGCGTCACCTTCCTGCCTGCTGCCTGCAGCCCGCTCACCTCTCGCCAATATGGATATTGCAGAACGAGGGTAAACGAAAGACTAATTCCCGCCTGCCGCCTGCAGCCCGCTCACCTCTCGCCCCTCGTCGCTCGCCTTGCGTCACCTTCCCGCCTGCCGCCTGCAGCCCGCTCGCCTCTCGCCCCTCGTCGCTCGCCTTGCGTCACCTTCCCGCCTGCCATCTGCAACCTTCTCAACCCGCATACGTGCAATGTGCAACGACCATCTTCAACATTCAACCTTCCCACCTGTAACCTCTCGCCTCTCGCCTTCCTGGACTGCGCACTCCAGCAGCGCCTGCATCCGGGCGTAGTGCGATCCCTGCCAGTAGATTTTGCCGCACGCTGTGCAGCGGCGAAATGTGTCGAAATACTGACGGGTCTTGGGTTCGAGCAGATGGTCAATCTCCGCTTTGCTGACCGGCGTCGTCAGGCTGTTGCACCGCATGCAGCGCTGAAAGACGGTCGGCGCTGGCGTCAGGTTGAACCGCCGCATCACCTCGACGATCTGGCGCGTCGGAATAACTTCACGCACGAATGCGCCATAGATAACGATGCTACGCTTGAGCAATCCCAGGTCGCGAGTCAGCAGGATTCGTCGTTCTTCGTGCGCCAGTTGCGCCAGTTCGGCGTCGTGCGCATCGTTCCGGTAGAGGCAGTCGTAGCCGAGCATCCGCAGATAAGCGGCCAGTCGTCCCAAATGGGTGTCGAGCACAAAGCGCACGTCGGTCAGCGGCGGGCGCAGGGCGATGGGCGTTTCTGGCGCTGCCGCGATTGGGAAGGCTTCGACGGAGACGCCTGGTTGCACCAGTTCATCAAAATCAACCGGGCGACCGTCAATGAACAATGCCCCGATCTCAGGGTGCGGCACACCGCACGTTTCGATCAGGTTCTTGACCGTTTCGCGCCCTCGACACAGGCGTGGAAACCACGTGTCGCGCAGGCTGAGCGGCAGAAAGTCGTTCAGGTCGCCATAGACGCGGATCAGCGCCCGGTCGGGTTGCAGCGCCGCGAGCGGCTTTATAGCATGGATGTTGTTTGTGTTCGTTTCCACCAGAGTGCCGTAAGAATCATTGCCAGACCGACGATCTGCGCCACGCGCACGCCGCCAGCGGCGACCAGCGAGTCGACGCGCAGCGCTTCCAGCAGGAGCAGCGCACTGCCCTGCAACGCCAGGTACGCCATGGCAAGCGCTCCTGGTTGCGGGGAGAGACGGGCGATCCATGCCAGCGCACCCCAGGTCACCAGCGCCGCCAGAAGATAATAGAGCGCGACAGGATGCCGCAGCGCGCCAAAGATCGGCACTGCCCACGGCAGGTCTGTCGGCGCTCCGAGGGCTTCGCCGCTGAGCAACAGACCAAGCGATGCAATCATCTGCGCCAGGGGAAGCGCCAGGGCTGCAGCGTCCGCCAGCGGCGCAGCGGCATCGTCCATGCGCCGCAACCGCAGATATGCGTACCCGACGAGAGCGCCGCCGATCAGCGCGCCGGGCCATGCCAGGTCTCCCAGACGGAGCGCCAGCAAGAGACCTGGCGACTGGCTGTACATATCCCAGTTGAACAAGCCATACCACAATCGTGCGCCAATAGCGGCGCCCGCCAGTGCAAACGGCGCGCAGCGGCTGGCGCGGCGCTCGAGCGACTCGCCACCGCGTTGACGCGCCACTCGTTCGAATTGCGCATGCCCGACGAAGATGGCAATCATCAGCAGCAGCGCGCCGCTGCCCAGGTTCAATGGACCCAGTTCGATGATCGGATGCATGCTACGGTGTTTCAGCAACCAATTGCTCGATTGTGCCTTCAATCATACCACGCGACATCGGTCCGCGGTAGACGGCGCGAATGATCCCCCGACGATCCACGAAGAAACTGGAGGGAAGCACACGCGCCTGATAGTCGGCGCTGACCCGGGCATTACTGTCGAGCAACGCTGGAAACGTCAGGCGCTGATCGCTCATGTACTTCACGACGCTCGCAACGTCTTCCTGTTGATTGACCGCCAGCACGAGAAAGCCCTGATCGCGGAAGCGGTCGTAAGCCTGCTGGATCGCAGGCATTTCGGCGCGACATGGCGGGCACCATGTCGCCCAGAAATTGATCAGCACGACCTGCCCGCGCAGATCGCCGAGCGCCACCTGCGAACCATCGGTGGCGGTCAGCATAAACTCAGGCGCCGGATGACCGACGAGCGGGGCGGGTTGCGCGGCTGCCGGAGGAGGGGCGGGGATGGGCGCAACGGCATCAGATGTCGCGCGCGTCATCCAGATAAAGACGCTGCCGATCAGCAAGGTTGCGACCAGCAGCAGATCCCAGAATTGTCGAGAGAACGTCACAGAGATGCTCCATCCGTCGTGCGTTTGCTTGCATATCGCGGGTGTCGCGTGCTACAATACCACACAGTATAGCGGCATGATACGCCCTTTTTTGCATGTCTGCTCCGTCTGTCATCACGATAGATGGTCCTGCCGGCGCGGGAAAGAGCACGCTTGGCGAGTTGCTCGCCAGGCGGTTAGGATACCTGTTCTTCGATACAGGCGTCATGTATCGCGCGCTGGCGTGGGCAGTCCTGCGCAGCGCCATCGACCCGGAGAACAGCGAAGCGGTTGCGGCGCTGGCGTGCGATCTCGATATCCAGGTGTTGCCGCCTGGCGACGCGACCGATGGACGACCGTACACGGTATTGGTCGATGGCGTCGATGTCACCTGGGAGCTGCGGCGACCCGAGGTTGAACGGATTGTATCAATTGCTGCGCGTCATCCGGCAGTGCGCGCGATTATGCGCGAGCGGCAACGCGCTATCGGGCGTCGCGGGCAGGTGGTGATGGTCGGGCGTGACATCGGGAGCATTGTGATGCCGGAGGCGCCGCTCAAAATCTATCTGGACGCATCGATCGACGAGCGCGCCCGCCGTCGCACCCGCGAGATTCAGCAGCGCGGAGGCAGCGCCGATCTCCAGCACATCCGTAATGATATTCTTCGCCGTGATAGCCTGGACCGGCACGTAAGCTCGCCTGCCGCTGATGCGTGTGTGATTTTCAGTGATGGGCTGTCGCCCGAGCAGGTGGTCGATCTCGTCATTGCCCGCATCGATGACGACGCAGAAGACCCGCAGGATGTACACGCGTATGAGCGAGCCAAGAATCCCGCTTCCAATGGATCTTGAGCCAGACGAGCAGCTCATTCTGATTGGAAAGCGGCACTGGATCGAACTGCTGCAATCCAGTCTTGTTTTCCTGGTCATCGGCGTCATAAGTGCGGCGATTGCGCTGATCCGCGCGGCTGGCGTCGAATTTTTTTACCTGCGCGAAGGCATCACCCGTCCGCTGACCGATCCCCTCACGATCGCGCTTTCCACGCTTTTGCTGGTGCTTATTGCGCTCTGGGCGCGCGGCGAGGCGAAAAAGGAACGGCGCAAGGACGTTTTCTGGCGCAACCCGGATATCCTCTATGCGGCGGCAATTCTTGCCCTCGGAGTGGCAATCTGGTTCCGACTCAGCGGCGGTGAGCTGATCGTCGTTGATCCGGCATATGCGCGCCCCAGCGATGCTATCAATATCGTGCTGATCGTCACGACGCTGCTGATGCTGCTTGCAGTGGCATATCTGTACAACGACTGGCGTAACGATGTGCTGATCGTGACCAATAAGCGCGTCATTTACGACGAAGAAATCATGTTCGTTCGCCATGTGCGGCAGCAGATCCTGATCGATGACATTCAGCAGGTCAATGTGCGCGCCGATACATACCAGGCGACGCTGTTCGGGTATGGCAAGATTATTATTCGTTCGTTCAGCCCGCGCACGCTTGAGTTCGATTTCGCAGCGAAGCCGCGCGAGATCGAAAAGGCGATCATGGATCAGGTGCGCAACCTGCGTCGTCGTCAGGAACCCAATCTGCTGCGCGCCCTGATTGAGGATCAGGTGTACGGCAACAAGCAACCGCAGCCGTCGGCGCCCTCTATCAAGGTTCGTCCCCAGCGCTTTCCTGTTCCAGCGCTCTATCCGCCGAACCCTGAGATCCTTCCTGATCGGATCATCTGGCGCCCATCCTGGGTGTATGTCATGATCCAGTTGTTGCGCCCGCTAGGCGGATTCGCGGCGACCATGTTCGTGCTCGCCATCCTGCTTCAGTTCAATCTGATTGATGACGTTCTCGCCGCGCTGATCGTGCTTGCCGCGATCCTGTTTTTTGGCTTCTGGGGCTGGTGGATCCGTGAGGCGCTGATCCACGACAATTACATCCTGACCCGCACTGACATTATCGATGTGGATCGTCGTCCGCTGGGACCGGAGAATTCGCGCCGCGCGCAACTTATTGCCATTCAGAACATTTCGTTCGATGTCAGTTTTGTCGAGCGTCTCCTGGGGCTTGGAACCGTGGTCATCGAGACCGGCGGCGCGGCAGGCGGAAAGTTCACCTTTGATCACGTGCCAGACCCACGCGGCGTCCAGGCGACGATCAATGATTACCTGACCGACTTTCGCAAGCATGAGAAAGAACGCCAGTTGCAGGACTCGCTTGCGCTGCTCAGGCAGTATGATCAACTGCAACGCGAGCACGGCGAGAAAATGGACCGCGCCAGTTTTGAGAAGGCGGTCGAGGAATTGATCGGACGCTCCCTCAACCGACAATCACAATCGCCCAACGCCTATGGGTCAACGTCGCCCAATGGCGCCGTGAACGCCAGGAGCGAGGTTGCAACTCATCTGCGACGAGTGGCGCGCCTGGCGCGACGACGCGCAGCGATCCGTGCATTGCGCGAACGTATGCGTCGCCGTAACCACGAACAGCCTTCGTAGCCGTGTCGAGAAGGACTCACAATGTTGTATGTGCGCGCTGCAATGGTCGCTCTGATCTGCGCATTGCTGGCAGGACCGGTCGTTGCGCAGGAGCAGGGCTTCGGGTTGACGTTGACGTTGCGCCCTGGGTATGCTGGCGCGTATCGCCTGGGTGAATGGTTCCCGGTGATCGTCGAGGTTGCCAATGATGGGCGTGATCTGCGCGGCGTGCTGGAGTGGAGTTTTCCCGGAGCGCCAGGTCAGCCGGTCTTTCGGCGCGAGATCGATCTGCCGCGCGGGTCGCGGAAGCGCGTCACGCTCGACGTGTTTGCCCAGGGGTTTGCGCGCAACGGCTTGGTCCGTCTGATCGAGAATGGCAATGTTGCGCTCGAGCAGAGCATTGGCATCGAAGCGATTGAAACGGACCGCTTCCTGGTGGTCGTAGTCGGTTCCGATCCCACAGTGCTGACCAGCCTGAGCGCAATGTCGATCAGCAGTACGAGCGGGACCGTTGTGCGTCACATGTCTCCTGACGATCTTCCCTCCCATCCGCTTGTGTTGCGCGGCATTAATGTCATCTTCTTGCACGATGTCGATACTGCCGCACTTTCGATGGATCAGCGCGCTGCGCTTCGCGATTGGGTCCACCTTGGCGGGCAACTTGTCGTCGGCGGCGGGATCAACGGCGAGCGCGCCGCGTCTGGTCTGGCTGACATCCTGCCAGTCGAAGCGACGCGCACGATTATCCAGGGGGATCTCTCGCCGCTCGAACAGCTCACCGGTTCCCCGCCGACGCCATCAACCGGTCCCCTGCTCGAAGCGCGTCCGCGCCCTGGCACGGAAGCGCTGCCGCCAGCCACGCCATTGATCTATCGCAGTCGCCTCGGCAGCGGCGTGGTCGTCTTCAGCGCCTTCGATCTGGCGTTGCTCCGCGGTTGGTCGGCAGAACCGGTTCTCTGGTCGCGTGTCCTCCGACCAGTGCCGCCCTTCATTCCAGGATTCGACGCGCGGGTGAATCAGATCAATCTAATGCAGGACGCGCTTCAGCTTCCGGCGATTCAGTTGCCGCCAGCATCGGCGCTGGCGGCGTTCCTGATTGCGTACATTCTGATGGTGGGACCGGTGAACTATCTGGCGCTGCGCCGGCTGCGTCGCCTTGAATGGGCCTGGGTCACCATTCCTGTGACGGTGGTTGTGTTCACCGCTGGCGTCTTTCTGGTCGGCATCGGGTTGCGCGGCGGGCAGGCGCAACTGCTTCAGGTGGCCGTCGTGCAGGGTTCGGAAGGCGAGCCGCGTGGCGCGGCGACGGCGTATCTGGCGCTGTTCTCGCCAATTCGGGGCAGTTATACGCTGCGGTTTCCCGCCGATCATCTGGTGAGCGAAACGCGCGGCTTCGATGACTTTACTGCCCGTCCTCTGCTTGCCACCAGTGATGATAATGGCGTCACCGTGCCAGACTTGCTGGTTGATGTGGCTTCGGTGCGCACGCTCATCGCGGAAGCGCCGACGACACCGCCGGTTCAGGTGCAGAGCGCTGTTCAATTTGATGGCTCTGATCCCAGGGGGGACGTGCGCAATATCGGCTCAGTGGCGCTTGAACAGGCGATTGTGGTTCATCAGGGAAGATACCAGGAACTTGGCGATCTGGCGCCCGGCGCGCGCGCCACGTTCGATTTCAATGGACCGCGCGGCAGTTTTCCGTTCGGCATCGCTATCGGCGACGATCGTGTGTTCAATCGGCGCCAGATTCTGTTTCGCCTGTTTAATTCTTCTTCCCGTATTGCCCCGATCTCTGGAAGATCGCCACTGGACGATGAGGGCGTCTATGTGATTGGCTGGAACCGATCATCCGCGCTGCCGGTTGAAATGAATGGTTGGACGGCATCGCAAGAGGGGTTGACCCTGTTTGTCATCCGTCTGCGCACGACGTGACGTGAATCGATTGCAGCATGTCCTCACTCGCAGATAGTGTGCGTGCGACGATCCTCCGCCATCGAATGGTAACGCCCGGCGCTCCCGTGGTCGTCGCAGTCTCCGGCGGTCCAGACTCGCTCTGCTTGCTGGATGTGCTTGCACATCTGCGAACCGATCTCGGATGCAATCTGCATGTGGTGCACCTGGATCATCAGTTGCGCGGCGCCGAGTCGGCAGCAGAAGCAGCATTTGTGGCGGAGACCGCGACGCGCCTCCGTCTGCCCTGCACCGTTGAAGCGGTCGATGTGCGCGCGCTGGCGCGGGAGCGCAAACTCAATCTGCACGCCGCCGGACGTCTGGCGCGCTATCGGTTGCTGGCGCGCGTGGCGCTGACAATCAACGCACAGGCAGTAGCCACTGCGCACCACGCCGATGATCAGGCGGAAACGGTGCTGTTGCATCTGGTGCGCGGCGCAGGCGTCGAAGGTCTGCGCGGCATGCGTCCAGTCGTTGCGTGGGAGGAGTGGAGCATGATTGCCGCCGATCCGTCTCTTTCCACGCAGGCAACTGATGGACGTCCGCGCCTGATCCGTCCGCTGCTCGACGTATCGCGCGCTGAGATTGAGGCATACTGCGCCGAACACGGTCTTGCGCCGCGCCGCGACCCCTCGAACGCTGATCGACGCTACCTGCGAACGCGCATTCGACAGGATATTCTTCCAGCGCTGGCGGCGCTCAATCCGCAGATCGCGGCAGCGCTCGGTCGAACAGCGGCCGATTGCGCCGAAGTGGCTGAGTTTCTCGATCAGGAACTGGATCGGGTATGGCAGACGCTGGTTGTCGTGCAGGCGAATCGGGCGGCCTTCGATGGGCGCCGCTGGCGTGACCTGCATCCTGCGCTGCAGCACGCGGCGCTTCGCCGTGCATATACGCTGGTTGGCGGGAGCGACACGCTTGGACGCGACGATGTGCTGCGCGCCTGCAATGCAGTCGGACGCGGCGTGGGAAAACGTATCGAACTGCCCGGCGGCGTCGCGCTGCTGACCGGCTATGACGGCGGATTTGCTATCATACGCGGCGAAGCGTTGTCGGAAGAGGGCATTCGTCTGCCGCTTGCAGAAACGACCCTGACAGTCCCTGGTTGCGTCGATCTGAGCGACGGGCGTGCGCTCTGCGCCGATTACCGGTTGACGGTGGCGCCGTCGAGCCGCTGGGAAGTCTTTCTCGATGCAGCCGCCTGCGCCACGCCGCTGATTGTGCGCTGGCGTCGCCCTGGTGACCGCATGCGACCGGAGGGGGGGCGCGGTACGCGCCGTGTGCAGGACATTATGGTCGATGCGCGGACGCCTCGTACACTGCGCGATACGTGGCCCATTGTCGTATCCGGTGAACGGATCGTCTGGATCCCTGGCGTCTGCGCAGCCGAGGGGATCGGCGCGGCGAGCGGGCAACTGGCGCTTCATCTGTGGATCGAAGGGATGACCGGCGTGGATACCGTGACAGGCGCTGACAAGGAGCATTCCATGCACGATGATATGGCGAAGATTTTGATCACAGCCGAGCAGATCCAGGAGCGCGTGCGCGCCCTGGGCGCACAGATCACCGCCGATTATCGTCCGCTCGGCGATCTGCTGCTGGTAGGGGTGTTGAAAGGGTGCGCCATGTTTATGGTCGATCTGGCGCGCGCCATTGATATGCCGCTGGCGATGGACTTCATCGCCACGTCGAGTTACGGCAAAACGACCGAGTCGAGCGGCGTGGTGCGCATGCTGAAAGATCTGGATACCGACATTGCCGGACGCCACGTGTTGATTGTGGAAGACATCATTGATAGCGGTCTGACGCTGGCGTATCTGCGCGGGCATTTGCTCCGGCGCAATCCGGCCAGTCTGCGCATCTGCGCGCTGCTCAACAAGCCGGAACGCCGTCGCGCCGATATTCCGATCGACTACCTGGGGTTCGACATTCCCAATGAGTTCGTTGTCGGCTATGGTCTCGATTTCGATGAAAAGTATCGCAACCTGCCATATATCGGCGTTCTGCATGAGCGCATTTACCATACAACGGCGTAATCGTATCGCAAGGAGGCGAATCCATGACTCATCCATCCCCGCAAACGATGGGGCAGCAATTTGGCAGACGCTCCTGGGCGGAACCATGGAAGATCAAGATGGTTGAGCCGCTGCGGGTCACCACCCGCGAAGAGCGTGAGCGTGCGCTGGCGGAAGCCGGGTACAACACCTTTCTCCTCCGCTCCGAAGATGTCTACATCGATCTGCTGACCGACAGCGGCACCAACGCCATGAGCGACCGTCAGTGGGCCGCGATTATGCTCGGAGACGAGGCGTATGCTGGCAGTCGCAACTTCTACCGGCTCGAGGCGACGATTCAGCAGTACTACGGCTACCGCTATATTGTGCCAACCCATCAGGGGCGCGGCGCCGAGCATCTGATCAGCCGCGCCGCCATCCGTCCCGGGCAGTATGTTCCCGGCAATATGTACTTCACCACCACGCGGCTGCACCAGGAACTGGCAGGCGGCATCTTCGTCGATGTCATCATCGACGAAGCGCACGACCCGCAATCGCTGCACCCGTTCAAGGGGAACGTCGATCTTGACAAGCTGGAGGCGCTGATCCGCCGTGAAGGCGCGCAGAACATTGCGTATGTGAGTCTGGCGGGAACGGTGAACATGGCGGGCGGGCAGCCGGTGAGCATGGCCAATGTGCGTGCGCTGCGCGATCTGTGCGACCGATACGGCGTGCGGATTTTCCTCGATGCGACGCGCATGGTCGAAAATGCGTTCTTCATCCAGGAGCGTGAGGAAGGATACGCGAACACATCGATTGCTGCAATTCTGAAAGAGTTCTGCTCCTACACCGACGGCGCGTGGATGAGCGCCAAGAAGGATGCGCTGGTCAACATCGGCGGCTGGCTGGCGGTCAACGACGCTGACCTGTTTGACGAACTGCGCAACCTGGCGGTGGTGTATGAAGGGTTGCACACCTACGGCGGACTGGCGGGGCGTGACATGGAAGCGATGGCAGTCGGGATTGAGGAGTCAGTCCAGGATGACTACATTCGCGCACGGATTGGGCAGGTACGCTACCTGGGTGAACTGCTCACCGACTGGGGCATCCCGATTGTGCAGCCGGTTGGCGGGCATGCGATTTTCCTGGATGCGCGCCGCTTCTACCCGCACATTCCGCAACGCGAATTTCCGGCGCAGACCCTGGCGGCAGAGTTGTACCTTGACTCCGGCATTCGGGCGATGGAACGGGGCGTTGTCAGCGCCGGGCGCGACCCGAAGACCGGCGATCACTACTACCCGAAACTGGAACTCACGCGGTTGACCATCCCGCGCCGCGTCTACACCCAGGCGCATATGGATGTGGTCGCAGAGGCGGTGAAAGCCGTATATGATGCACGAATGCAGACCCGTGGATTGCGCATGGTGTACGAACCGAAATATCTGCGCTTTTTCCAGGCGCGGTTCGAGCGGGTGAAATAGGATCAGGGCGGGGTGGGGTTGGTTGGTAGGGGCAGGGGTAGCAGGGGTAGGGGGAGGGGTGGGTCCCGCCCCCCACCCCCGCCCCCCCCCCCGCCCCCCCCCCCCCCCCCCCACCCCCCCCCAAACCACCCCCCCCCCCCCACACAAAACCACAAAAGACCCAAAACACCCCCAAAACAACACCCCAAAGTTAAAAAAACGACAAAAAAAAAAAAAAGGGACAAGGAGA
>JANWXL010000330.1 GCA_025055265.1 Roseiflexus sp. | reverse complement strand
TATCTGCCGCCGACGGACGCGGCGGGACCAGGGCGTATTCCGCCGGATGTCGTTGCGCAACTGCGGTTTTTGCGCGGTGCGCTGGATCGCGGCGCCGGCGAGGAGATGCAGCAACTCTTTCCCGAAGGGTTCTTCTTCAGCCACGTGTTGTACGGTCTTGCGTGGGTCGATGTCGGCGCTGCGGTCGCTGCCGATGACCCGCTGCGCGCGCAGGCGATTGCGGAGGCGTGGCGGGCTGCCGACCGCCTGGATTCGCCAGCGGCGCTCGCGCCGTTCAGCCCCGCGCTCGATCCGCCGTTCGGGGTTTTCGTTGTCGGCTGGGGGACGTGGCTGCGCACGGGAATCCTGACGCTCGAAGCGCCTGATCGACGCGCGCCGGAACGGGTGGCGCGGGTTGCTGCCGACTGTGAGGCGCTGAGCGCCGCCTTTGCCCGCAGCGCCACGCCATTTCTCACCTCCTACCCCAACCAGGCGTGGCCCGTCGATAGCGTGGTTGGCATTGCCGCTTTGAGCCGCTGCAACGACCTGTTCGAGGCGCGCTACGGCGATGTGATTGCGCGCTGGATTGCGATGGCGCGGGAACGAACCGACCCGGCAACCGGATTGCTCTCGCACCGCGCCGATCCGCAGAGCGGGCAGCCGATCGATAGCGCCCGCGGCTCGTCACAGAGTATCATTGTGCGCTTTCTTCCGGCGGTCGATGCGGAGTGGGGGCTTGACCAGTACCGCCGCTTCCGGTCACAGTTCGTCACAACTGTGGCCGGGTTGCCCGGAGTGCGCGAGTATCCGCATGGACAGGAAGGCGCCAGCGATGTGGACTCCGGTCCGTTGCTGGCGGGGGTCAGCCTTTCGGCGACCACCGTGACGCTCGGCGCGGCGCGCGCATGGGGCGATACCCGGCTGGCAGAACCGCTGCGGTTTGGCGGCGAGTTCCTCGGCATGGGGATCGACATTGGCGGCGAAAAACGGTACGCGCTGGGGATGTTGCCGGTCGGCGACGCATTTCTGGCATGGTCGAAAACTGCGCCGCTCTGGCCCGATGCACAACCTGTCGACGCCTTCGACGAAGTTGCACCCTGGTGGTGGCGACTGCCGCTCCACGCCGTCAGCCTGGCGCTGATCGCCCTGATCTGGCTGCCGTTGCGCCGCTCGTCCTCACAACGATGACAATCAGCGCCGCTCGCTGACTCGAAGAGCGTTATCCTCTCCCTTCATACGTGGCGACCACAATCAACCGCCGCGCGTTCGTCTGACGCTCAGGAATCCAGTCGCCGCTGCACGTGATGAGCGTGGCAATCGTCCTGTCGCTGGGCGCCATCACGAGGACATCGTCCGGGGACGTTTCGTAGATCGTTTGCACACGGTAGCGGTGCATGACCGATGCGGTCTGAACCAGGATCTCATCGCCGGGTTGCAATTCGTGCAGGCGCTCGAAGGTGGCGCAGGGTCCGCCAGCATGTCCGGTCAAGACCATGTTGCCAGGCGCACCAGGGAAGGCGACGCCGAACATCCATCCGACGCCGCGAAACTCTGGCAGGTGATCAACGTCTGCCCGCGTCACGGGCCAGTTGACGCTGGTGCGTGGAATGATCAGACGCATCACCCATTGCCCGGAACACAGTTATCCGTAGGGGCGCGATGCCGCCGCGCCCAGGAGCGCGGGCAGGCGCCCGTCGGGTTGCCGTTGTCAGGGAGTCTCTTTGGGGGCGCTCGCTGGATGGGTGCAGGTGTGCAGACACCAGATGACGATCACATTCTCCTCACCTTTGCCACTGCTCACCGCTCCTCCGATTTACGCCGCGCACGTTGTTTCGCCGCCAGCAATCGGGCAAGCTGATCCTCCGTCGCTTCCGGCGCCTCCGCGCGTTTGCCGGACGGTCTGGCGCGCGACTCGGACGCTCCCGGCGTCGGCGCTGGCGAACGCGCTTCCGGCGAAGGTCGCGGCGGCGGCGTGGTTTGCGTGATCACAGGCGGCGCTGCTGGCTGATCTGTGCCAGTGCTGTCACGCACTGAGGACGCGCGTGCGGCGGTTGCGCGCCGTTTTGCGGCGCCGAGTCGTGTCATTGTCGCTGTTGCCTCTGGCATAGCGACGGGAGATGGACGCCGCTGGCGGAGTCGCTCCAGCCATGGCGCCACGTCTTCCATCCGCAGCATCACGCGCCGTACTGCGATGTCGAGGGGCCAGAGCAGGAGCGCCAGCCACAGCAGAGGAAATCCGATTTCTCGTACCGAACCGACGTTTTGATCTGGCGAGGCAAACGCGGCTTCAGGCGATGGGTTGATCCGTCCGCCGGTGATGCCCGCCACTTCAGTAAGTAGCGGCAGATTCTCGCGCTGCGCGCTGTATTCCAGCGAGTAACTGACCACAATACCGGTCACGGCGACGCCGATCTGACGCCCCTCCGCATCAGAAGCCGCCACCTGCGCCAGGTACACCCCCGGCGACGGCGTATCGACAACCGCGCGGTACTGTCCCGGACCGATCTGCTGAAACTGGACCGCTGCTCCCTGGTTCTGCGGATCGACAGCGCGCCCCGCAAGGACCAGATTGTTGAGCGGACGCCCCTGCTCATCCTGAGCGGTCAACTCCAGAAACGCGCGCGGACCGGCGGCAGTCGCGCGGAGTTCGAGCGTCCCGCTTTCGCGTGGCGGGAGCAGGAGATCGACGAACCCGCCGGCAAAGCGCGGAAACTGATCCCATATGATCCAGTCGCGCGCCCAGCGCCCCTGCGTGTCGCTCGTCCAGGCGACGACGCGCCCCAGACCGTACTGCCACTGTGCGAGGAGCGGCTTGCCGTCGGGCGTGAACAGAAATGTGCGCGCCGCTTCGCGCACCTCCGTGCCGTTGTAGCCGTAGAGCGGCGGCAACCCGCCCAGGCTGCGAATGACCGGCGAGGGCAGCCCTGCCTGCGGTTCAATGCGCTGCTCAACAATGTCGCGTCCAGCGGCAATAATCGTCTCCTGCAGGAAGATGCGCGGCACGTCTTCGACTCTGGTTACGCGATAGGAACGACCGCCGCCAGCATTGGCCACATCGACCAGATTGGGATTGGCATCTTCACCAATCGCAACCGTCGAAATCGTGACACCAGCCGCACGCATTTGCGCGATCAAATCGCTGTAATTACTTTCCGCGATGCCATCGGTCAGGAGAATGACATGCTTGACCTTTGCATCGGCAGTAGCCAGCGCCAGCGCCGCCTGTTCGATGCCGGGTCGAATATTTGTACCGCCGCCAATGCCAAACGAACCCAGCGCCCGTTCGATTTCGACCATCGAAGGAAGTCGCTGGAGCGGCAGCACCCAGCTTGCGGTCTCATCGAACACGACCAGTCCCACCTGATCGATGGGGGTCAGACCGAGACTCGCCTGGTAGACTGCTTCTTTAGCGAGGTCGAGCCGGTTGCGCCGGCTTCCGCCCACCAGCTCCGACATACTGCCGCTCCGGTCGATTACCATCACCAGCGCCAGATCGGGTTGTTGCTTCGTGTCGAGCGGATCGAGCAACACCGGCAACACCGGTTCCAGCGGTGTGCGCCGGTACCCGCCGGCGCCAAACGAGTCGACGCCGCCGACCATTGCAAGTCCGCGACCCAGCTCACGCACATAGACCGGCAGCGCTTCCATCAATGTGCGCGGCATATCGCGCGCAGGCGTATCGACAATGATCACGCCAGCATAGGCGCCAAGTTGATCCAGGGTGGCAGGCGCCTGATCCGGCGGAAGGACATCTACGCGCACCTCGGCGGCGCGCAGCGCGTTGCGTAGATTGACGGCGCGTGACTCGTCGGCGGCGATCAAGAGCAGGCGCGGCGGTCCCAGCACTTCGGTAAACGCAGCCCCGCGATTGTTCTGCGGCTCGGTGTCGCCATCCGCATCGAGACGCACTTCGAGGCGACGGAACCCGGTTTCGCCTGACGGCACACGAATATCGATTGTACTCGCTCCTTCAGGAATGGAGAGTTCCTGTTCGCCGATCAATTGCCCGTCCACGAAGGTTTGCAGGCGTCCGCTGGTCGCATAGTTGGACGTAATATTCGCCTGCAGGACGAGGTCCTGCCCTTCCCGCACAGCGGCTGGCGCACTGAGCCCGGCGACGATTACGTCAGGACCCCGCTCACCCGGCAGGTAGACCACATCGATTGGCACGTCGCGAATGGCTGCGAGTTGCGCTGCATCCGCCACACGCCCCGCATTTTCGCCGCCGTCCGAGATGAGCACCAGGCGCTTTTGCGTTTCTGCTGGAAAGAGCGCCAGCCCCAATTGCACCGCCTCCTGAAGATTAGTGCGCGTGGTGATCGGAACCGACGTCAGACGACTCAGCGGACCGATCGGTCCCGGAGCGCGCTCAACCAGCGCATTTTCGCCGAACACCACCACCGCCGCCTGATCGCCCGGACGCATGGCAGTCAGCGCATCATTGACATACTGCAGGGCGCGCTCGCGTTGCACCGGCGTCATCGAGTCCGACACATCGATCAGAAAAACCGTCGTCAGTTCACGCACTGGCATGACGATTTGCGTCCCGGCGAGCGCCAGGGTGAGTGCAAGAAGGATCACGCTGCGCAATACCAGGCTCGACCAGAAGCGCCACGGGGTCAGGCGGCGCGGCGTGAGCAGCGTCAAAGCCCACAGCGCCGGGATCAGCGCCAGGAGCATCAGCGCGAGGGGCGTGATGAATGAGAGACGAATCATGGTTTCAGTATACCATGCCAGCATCAGCTATGGCGTGTTGTCGCCTGTTATCTGCCGATAATCAAACCTTTCTCGATAGCGCATGGCGCCTGTGGTATAGTGGCACAGCGGGGTTCGCACCCTGATCGTAAAGATGTATCGACGGGGATACGCACATGGCTGTCTTGCGCTCACAGCCCCCTGTTCCAGAGCAGGCGCCGCACCCAAGCGGCGATAACCGCTTCAAACTGCTCGAAGCCACGATGAAGAAGCACCAGTATCGCCCGGATGCGCTGATCGAGGTGCTGCACCGCGCTCAGGAACTGTTTGGCTATCTCTCGACCGATCTGCTGCTCTACATTGCCAATAGCCTGCATCTGCCGCCGAGCCGGGTGTATGGCGTGGCGACGTTCTATCATTTCTTCTCGCTGGCGCCGAAGGGCGAGCATTCGTGCGTTGTCTGTCTCGGAACCGCCTGCTATGTTCGTGGCGCAGCGGCAATTCTGGCAGCCGCCGAACAGACGCTGGGGGTCAGAGCGGGGCACACCACGCCTGACGGCCGTCTGTCGCTGGAAACGGCGCGTTGCCTGGGCGCGTGCGGCATCGCGCCGACGGTCGTGTTCGACGGCACCGTCACCGGTCATCAGACGCCGGAGCAGGTCCAGGTCTGGCTGGAGCGCCTGATCAAACGCGAGGAATGAAAGAAGAGACGTTGCAGTGCAACTCTCCGGGTGGGCAGGGCGTGTTGCATGTTGCACGCGGGAAGATGGGAAGGTTGAAGGTAAGGTGAGGCGCGAAGCGAGGGGCAAGAGGCGAGAGGGGTTCCAGGTTGCAGGTGGAAAGGTTGAAGGTTAGGGTGAGGCGCGAGGCGAGGGGCGAGAGGCGAGAGGGGTTCCAGGTTGCAGGTGGAAAGGTTGAAGGTTAGGGTAAGGCGCGAAGCGAGGGGCAAGAGGCAAGAGGGTTCCTGGCTCTTGGTTCCTGGTTCTCGGTTCCTGGTTCTCGGTTCTTGGTTCTCAGTTCTCAGTTCTTGGTTCTCACTATGGATCTGAGCGAACTTCTGGCAATTGCCGAACAGGAAAATGCACTGCGGCGCCCGATCTGCATCCGCTGCTGCACGGCGCTCGGATGCCAGTCGGCGGGGTCGCTTTCGCTGAAGCAACGGCTCGAGGAGGCGGTTGCCGAGGTGGATCGCACCGACATCGAAGTGCTTGGCGTCGGCTGCATGGGGCTATGCGGTCACGGTCCGCTGGTGTACGTCGACCCGGCAGGCGTCCTGTACGAGCACGTGCGCGCTGCCGATGCCCCCTCGATCGTCGCCGCCCTCGACGGCGGCGAGGCGACAGCGCCACGCGGCGATCCGCAGCACCCTTTCTTCACGCTGCAGAAACGGATCGTCCTGGAAAACAGCGGCATCATCGACCCGGAGCGCATCGAGTCGTACATTGCGGCTGGCGGGTATCAGGCGCTCTACCACGTGCTGCACAATATGACTCCGGCAGAAGTGATCGATGTCGTCACCCGCAGCGGTCTGCGCGGACGCGGCGGCGCCGGGTATCCAACCGGGCTGAAGTGGGCGACGGTCGCCAAGAGTCACGGCGACCGCAAATATGTCGTCTGCAACGCCGACGAGGGCGATCCTGGCGCATTTATGGATCGCAGTATCATCGAGAGCGATCCGCACAAAATTCTCGAAGGCATGGCAATTGCCGCGTATGCTGTCGGCGCGGACCAGGGGTACGTCTACGTGCGCGCCGAGTATCCGCTGGCGATCCAGCGCCTGCAACGGGCGATTGCGCAGGCGCGGCGATTTGGGCTGCTCGGTGCGCAGATTTTCGATGCAGGGTTTACGTTCCGCGTCGATATTCGCGTCGGTGCTGGCGCGTTCGTGTGCGGCGAAGAAACGGCGCTCATGGCGTCGATTGAAGGTCGGCGCGGTCAGCCGCGCCCGCGTCCGCCCTATCCTGCCGAGAGCGGGCTGTGGGGCAGGCCAACGCTCGTCAACAACGTTGAGACT
>JANWXL010000304.1 GCA_025055265.1 Roseiflexus sp. | reverse complement strand
CCCTCATACTCGCGCGCCATTGCGCGCTCCGCCTGACAAAAACTGAATAGAGACTGCTATGCGCATGTCAGCATTGTTTGGGCGCACCCTGCGTGAAACGCCCGCCGATATTGACCACCCGCCGTTGCGCCTGATGCTGCGCGCTGGTCTGGCACGCCTGACCCCCGGCGCTATCACGTGGTTGCCTGTCGGCGTGCGTGTCCTGCGACGCCTCGAGACCATTGTGCGCGAGGAGTTAACGCATATTGGCGCACAGGAAATCCGCTTTCCGTTGTTTCGGCCCCTCATTGCTTTAGATCTCGCTCCGGGATCGCTTGCGCCTGCCCTTTCAACACTGGAATGCACCGATCGCTCCAGGCGATCCCTGACATTCGCGCCAGCCGACCCGACTATCATTGCCAGTCTTGCCACAGGCGAGATCGCATCGTATCGCCAGCTTCCCGTGCTGCTGCACCAGATGCACCCGGCGTACTGCAGCGACTGCCGCGCATCCTGGCTGCGCGAAAGCCTCGCCTGGACAGTGTACACGCTTAACAGTAGCACATCTGAACGTGAGGAGACCGGTGCGCGGGTGCATACCGCCATTGAGCGCATCTTCCGCCGCTGCGACATTCAACTCATGTCTGTAGAAGCCGGTTCTATTGAAGGAAATGGTAGCGCCCCGCGCGCGTATGTCGCCATCTCCGGGTATGGCGATACCGATCTGCTGATCTGTGAGTCATGCGGCTACGCCGCCGTCCAGGAAGCGGCGCGAACCGCTCTCGGCAGCGCGCCTGGCGCATTGCCAGCGGGCGACACATCGGATCATCCAGAAGAAATCGCCACCCCTGACTGCGCCACAATTGCCGATCTGGCGCGTTTTTGCGGCATACCTGAGTCGGCGACCGCCAAAGCGGTTTTTTTCGATTCGCCCGAACGCGGGCTGATCTTCGCTGTGATCCGCGGCGATCGCGAGATTAATCTGAAGAAACTCTGTACCGCTGCAGGCATCTCGACGCTCACGCCAGCCCGTTCTGAACAGATCAACGCAATCGGCGCGGTCGCCGGATATGCCTCCCCGGTCGGGTTACAGAACCGCACGCCCGACCGTGTGCTCGTTGTCGCCGATCCATCGGTAACTGCCGGATCGCCGCTCATTGCCGGCGCCAATCGCCACGGCTACCATCTGCGCAACGTCATTTACGGACGCGACTGGCGCGCCGACCTCATTGCAGACATCGCCCTGGCGCGCGCCGGAGATCCCTGCATGAACTGCAGCGCTCCACTCCGACAGACAACCGGACTCACCATCGGTTATGCCACGCGCTCCAACGTCTTCACCCCAGATGCAACATTTCTTGATCGGGAAGGAGTCACACGCCCGATTGCAATGGCCTCCTTCGGCATCTACCTGGAACGACTGATCCTGACAATTATTGAACAGCACTGCGATCAGGCCGGGATCATCTGGACACCGGAAACGGCGCCATTCGATGTTCACCTGATTCGTCTCGGCAAACACGACGCAACACGAGAGGCCGCCGATGCCCTCTACGACGAACTTATTGCGGCAGGGATCGCTGTGCTCTACGACGACCGCGACGACACCGCCGGCGTCAAGTTCAACGACGCCGACCTCATCGGCGTGCCGCTGCGCCTGGTCATCAGCGACCGATTTCTCTCCGACGGCCTGGTGGAAATCAAACAGCGCGCGACCGGCGCTATAACCAAAACGCCGCGGCAGGAGATCATTGCAGAAGTCAGGAATACCGGACTATT
This sequence comes from Roseiflexus sp., assembly GCA_025055265.1. GTDB lineage: Bacteria > Chloroflexota > Chloroflexia > Chloroflexales > Roseiflexaceae > Roseiflexus. Next base: position 1,304 of record JANWXL010000304.1, on the reverse strand, counting down.
TTCTTAATCATATGCGCATTGGAAAAGTGCGAATGGTTGCCATCTACGACAACGGCGCCGTTGTCCGCCGCGCCAGGTAGACGCGCGGCGTCATTCCGCCGGTGCGCACCCGCACGACGTTCGTAAGCGCCCAGACGCCAGCGTACTGCTCAAAGACGCGCTCCATCAGGCGCACTTCGTGAGTCAGCAGACACATCCGGGCGCCAGGCGCCGCCACCCGTGCGGACTCAGCGATCAGACGAGGATACAGTATTTCATTGCTGCGATGCGAGCCAATCAACTGACCAAACGGCAGATCGGCGCAGAGCACATCAACCGACCCGGTCTCAAGAGGCAACGACGTGGCATCCCACTGCTCAAGTCGCGCCACCTTCGCGAACCCTGCCGCTTCCAGATTGCGCTGCGCACAGCGCAGCGCTTCCAGATCCAGATCGCAACCGATCGCCAACCGCGCTGGAGAAAGAAACAACCGTTCGATCAGAAGCGTACCAGAGCCGCAGGCAACGTTGAGAACGCGATCAGTTGCGGAAGGCTGTGTCAATCGCATCATAACTGAAGCGAGCGTCGCATTCAGCGATCCGGGCCAGTTACACACCCGCCACTCGCGGGTCGCCAGAGGGCGCGGCGACAGCCGCACCAGCACCTCCCAGCCATCCCTCGATATGGTACGACGCAGACGGATCAGGAGATCGCCCTCATCTGGCGCTATTGCCAGACCGGTATGGTGAGCAAGTGTTTCTTTGAGGCGGATCAGGACCGACGAATCCTCGCCCGCTGCACTCAACCGCAGGGTGCGATACAGTTCAGGACGACTCAAGGAGCGCACCATCTCCAGCGTTTTGAGCAGACGTGTAAAGTGCTGATGTCCCAGCAACGCGCGAGGGCGCGGTACGTCATACGTTATCACCAGATACGCTGCCAGAACCGAACGCAAACGCAGCACTTGCCTCAATTCGCCCGCGTACAGCGCCCGTATTCGGCCCGGCTGCAGAGTCATCGAAGAGCAGAGGCGCCCAAACCGCTCACGAATTTCTTCGAGCGCATACGGTTCCAGGCCTTCAAGCACATCACATTCAATGTCGAACATAGGCAGCGTTTCCGCCATTGGAAATTAAAAAAAGTCCAGGCGTGCACTTCATTGTACACGCCTGGACCTTCTCACATATGGTAGCGGCGGGTGGATTCGAACCACCGACCTTCGGGTTATGAGCCCGACGAGCTGCCACTGCTCCACGCCGCGCTCTGGGGGCGCACGGACCTACGCTCCCGGCGGGCGTCCCGCCAGTACCATCGGCGCTGCCGCG
>JANWXL010000268.1 GCA_025055265.1 Roseiflexus sp. | reverse complement strand
AGGTTATGTTCTCAAAAGGCGCCAGGGTCCAGGCATGAACCGTCAGACAGCGTCCTGGCGCTGCGGGCGAAAGCTCGTGCGCAGGTCAGGCAAGCCCCTGCGGGGCTACCACGCGCTCAGGATTCGGCCGACTGCGCAGGGTGATGGCGCAGCCTCGCCTGCCATGGCGCCATTCACCCCCGCAGTTGATCATCGATCAGGCGGTCGGGCTTCTCGACGATGGCGCAGCCTCGCCTGCCATGGCGCCATTCACCCTGAGCCAGAGCGACGCTCGACGTGCGAGCCAGCCTCAGCGGGGGCTTTCACGTCCTCAGCGAGAGCTCCAGCCCGCAGCGGTACGACGGTTCCTGACAAATCATGAACGCACCTGCCGCCTCACGCCCGATTGACAGCAATAATCGGGTCAACCGCCGCGAACACCTGATCGCATGCTTCCTTCACGCTCAACTGGCCTGCCACCACCAGATCCCAGATCGGTCCTGCCGCCTGAGTGACCTGCGGACCGGTCGGCTGGTCAATGATGTCGTGGCTGGCAGTTGTGCGCATTGCCTGTTCAACATACTTCGCGCCGGGAGGGGCGAACTTCGAGTTGAGGTACGAGGGCCACGCCGACAGGCGCGCCGGGCTGCCGCGCCCGGTGATCCCCCACATATACGACTGCCCGGCGGTTGAGAGGTATTCATTCAGGTAAATCCACGCCGCATCGGGGTTCTTGCTATCGCGGGTGATCATATAGGCGCTGCCAGCGGAGAAAGTGATGTGCGCCTTAGGACCTCTGGGCCACATGGCGATGTCCCAGTTGAACTTTGCGCTGGCCCGGATTGGCGGGGTCGCCCACGAACCCTGCAGGGTCATGGCGATCTTGCCGAACTGGAACGCGGGCCAGGCGACGTTCTGCAGATCCGCCGGGCTGGGAACCGCGCCCTTGTCACGCAACTCCTGCCACCATTCAAGGGCTGCAACGGCTTCGGGCTGATTGATCAGGCATTCATCCTCTTTGGGTTCACGCAGGTATTGGGCGCCGAAGGGCATCAGGTAGGGCGGTGCAACCAGCGAGTCGCCCAGGGATGGGAGTTCGCCCAATCCGAAGATCTTGTTCGGTCCTTCGCCCTGCGTCAATTTTAGCGCGACCTCCTTCAGTTTTTCGAGGTCCCAGGTTTCGTCCGGGTAGGGAATCCCGGCGGCGTCAAAAATATCCTTGTTGTAGTACAGATTGGCGGGACCTTCGTCATACGGGATGCCCCACAGTTTGCCGTCGCGCTGGTACGACACCAGCGATTGCGGGGTAAAGTCCTGCAGGTTGAAATCCTTCTCTTTGGCGATATAGTCGTCAAGCGGGCGGAACAGGCCATTCTTGATGAACTCCTGCGCCCATGAGAACTGGCAATACATGATGTCGGGCAGGGCATTGCCCGCCGCCTGTGCGACATACTTCTGACGATACTCGCCGAACGGGGTATTCTCGGCTTTGACGACGATATTCGGGTGGCGCTGCATAAAGAGCGCATCGAACTGCTTCTGGCGCTCGAAGAAGACGGCGTCCCAGGCATGCGCCACACTGATCTCCACCCGCTCGCTCGGATCGGGAATGGCGTTTGTGGGCCAGCCGCTGTTGCCTTCTTCAGGATCGTAGAGCGATACCGGCGTCGGTTCAGTTGCAGGGGGCGTGGTCGGCGCTGCGCCTGTGCCCGGTTGCTGCGGCGCCTGACCGCATGCCGCCAGGAC
>JANWXL010000254.1 GCA_025055265.1 Roseiflexus sp. | reverse complement strand
GCCAAAGGCATCTACCCCGCCGTCGATCCGCTGGCGTCGACCAGCCGCATTCTTGACCCGAATATCGTCGGCGAGGAGCACTATCGCGTGGCGCGCGAGGTGCAGCGGGTGTTGCAGCGCTACAAGGACCTGCAGGACATCATCGCCATTCTGGGCGTTGAGGAACTGTCCGATGAGGATAAACTGACGGTGGCGCGCGCGCGCAAGATTGAGCGCTTCTTCTCGCAACCCTTCACCGTGGCGCAACAGTTCACCGGCCGCCCCGGCAAGTATGTGCCGATTCCTGAGACGGTGAAGAGCTTTGCACGGTTGCTGGCAGGCGAAGTCGATCACATTCCCGAGCAGTTCTTCCTGCTCCAGGGCGGGCTCGACGATGTCATTCAGGCGTATGAGGCGTCACGGAGGTAGTCGGTATGCCCATTCACCTCGAGATCGTGACGGCGGAGCGCGTCGTGCTCTCCGATGATGTGGACATGATCAATGCGCCGACGAAAGATGGTCGCGTCGGGATCCTGCCGCGCCACGCGCCGCTTCTGACGATCCTTGAGATCGGCGAACTTGACATCGTCAAGGACGGAGTCACCACTCCCTTTGCGATCTCGGGCGGGTTTATGGAAGTGCTGCCGCACCGCGTGACCATTCTGGCGGATACTGCCGAACGCGCCGATGAGATTGATGAGGCGCGCGCCGAGGCGGCGCGCCGTGCCGCCGAACAGCGCATCGCCGAACGGAAGAGCGCGCAAGATCTGGCGCTTGCCGAGGCGGAGCTGCGGCGCGCACTTGTGCAGTTGAAAGTCGCGCAGTTGAAGAAAATCAAGCGTGAGCGCGAGTAGCGAGCCTGTGGGCAACTGGAAAGGCTGACGCGAAGACGCGAAGACGCAAAGTTTGCATCGACGCAACGCTTTGCGTCCACTTCTATTATTACTGTACGTTGATTTCGCAGGGTGCAGGATGCAGTATCATGGGATCTGCGCTTGACCCTGCGATATTTCATGCTGAAGGTGTAACCTGTCGGGCGGGAAGGTATGGCAAAGAAAATCGGCATCGACCTGGGCACTGCCAACGTGCTGGTGTATGTCAAGGGTCGCGGGATTGTCCTCTCAGAACCTTCGGTTGTCGCTATCTCGACGAAAGATAATCGCATCAAGGCGGTGGGCGCAGACGCGCTGGCGATGCTCGGACGTGAACCGGAAAGCATTGAGGTGATTCGCCCGCTGCGCGACGGCGTGATTGCCGATTACGACATCACCGAGGCGATGCTGCGCTACTTCATCCGCAAGGTGATGGGACCGTTCAGTTTCAGTAAGCCCGATGTCATGGTCTGCATCCCGGCGGGCGTCACGACGGTTGAAATGCGCGCCGTGCGCCAGGCGGCTGAGGCTGCCGGAGCGCGCCGCGCCTACCTGATCCGCGAGCCGCTCGCTGCGGCGATTGGCGCCAATATTCCGGTTGCGCAGCCGTCAGGGAATATGATTATTGACATCGGTGGCGGCACGACCGAAGTGGCGGTCGTTTCGCTGAACGACATCGTCGTCAGCCACTCGGTGCGCGTTGGCGGCAACAAGTTCGATGAAACGATCGCCGCCTATGTCAAGCGCAAGTATAACGTGCTGATTGGCGAACGCACCGCCGAGAGCATCAAGATTGAGATTGGCTCCGCGCTGCCGCTTGAGCGTCCGCTCTCGATGCAGGTGCGCGGACGCGATCAGGTGGCTGGTCTGCCGCGCACCATTGAGATCAGCTCGAATGAAGTTACCGAGGCGCTGCAGGAGCCGCTGGAAGCGGTGATCGACGCCGTGCGCCGCGTCCTCGCTGAAACGCCGCCGGAATTGTCGTCTGACATCATCGATAAGGGGATGATCATGACCGGCGGCGGTTCGATGCTGCGCCGTATCAATGAACTGCTCACCGACGTGACCGGCGTTCCTTGCTATGTCGCCGATCAACCGGCGAACTGCGTCGCCATCGGCACCGGCCTGGCGCTCGAATATATCGACATCCTGCGCGATAGCCTCAGTGGGGATGATTTGAATTAGGGGCGCAGAGAACCGAGAACCAGGAACCGAGAACCAAGAAGCTTTGCGCCTCTGTGTCTTTGTGTGAGATTACCTGCAAGCCTCCGATTCCAGGATCAACGATGAGGCAAAAGTGCAACCCGCCAGCGACTGGTCTGGTGCTCGAGATCGGCAGCGGCGACAATCCACACCCGCGCGCTGATGTGCTGCTTGACCGCTACCCTGGCGCCGACAATCGCGAGCGCGGCGGCGATCTCGTCGTTGATCGTCCGTTCGTGGTCGCGGATGCGCATCATCTCCCGTTCAAGGATGGCGCGTTTGCATACACGATCTGCTCACATATTCTGGAGCATATGGATGACCCGCTCCAGTTTGCCGCCGAACTCCGGCGGGTGAGCGCCGCCGGGTATATTCAAAGCCCTTCCGAAATCGCCGAGCGCCTGTTCCACTGGTCGTTCCATCGCTGGTATGTCAACCGGGAAGGCGATACGCTCGTGCTCCATCCGCGCGAACCGGACGAGCCGTTCGGCGAATTGTTTGACTATCTCTATGCCTATAACCCCGCCTACTATTTCTTCCAGCGCAGCATGCCCGATCTCTTCTGGGTCGAACGTGAATGGCGCGGCGATGATCTCAAGATCGAGGTGCGTGACTCGTCGCCGCTCCGCCTGCGCGATCCGGCGTTCCTGCGCGACCTGGTGCGCCCACGGATGTCGGTGCTGCACCTGATCGGGCTGTTCATTGCGTCGCTCGTTGCGCGTTCCATTGGCGCCGGTGTGCGCCGTCAGATCCGACGGCTGCTGCGGCGGAGTTACCTGTGAAGGTCGTCACCGTCAGGCTGCTCAAACCCGAAAAAAACCACACGGTCGCCTACCAGGCTGAGGTCATTCAGATGACGCCAGAGTATGCGCTGGTGCGCGCTGTGTGGGATCGCCCGCGCCTCGACCTGGGGTATGTGACTTTCGAGACGGGGGACGTCTTCTTTGAGCACTTCTATGCCAGCCGCTGGTACAATGTGTTCGAATTGCGCAGCGCGGAGGGTGCGCTTAAGGGGTGGTACTGCAATGTGACGCGCCCGGCGACCATCAGTGCGGAGGCGATCATCTCCGAGGACCTTGACCTCGACCTCTTCGTGTCGGCGCAGCGCGATCAGTTGTTGCGCCTCGACGTTGAGGAGTTCGAGGCGCGCGGACTGGCGCAGCGCGATCCGCAGGTCTATGCCGTCGCTCACGCCGCCCTGGAGGAACTGGAGCGCCTGGCGCGCGCAGGATCGCCGCCATTCGACAGGACATAACTCCATGACCACAGACATCGGCATTGGATTGGTCGGCTACGGCGGCATCGGGCGCATGCATGCGCTCTGCTATCGGATGCTGCCGCTGGCGTACCCCGAACTGGCAGGGCGCGTGCGTCTGGTGGCAGTCGCAACCGCCAGCGCTGCGTCGGCGGAACGGGCGCGGCGCGAACTTGGCAAGGACGTGTTGACGACGACCGATCTCAGTGAATTGCTGGCGCATCCATCCGTAACGGTCGTGGACTGCTGCGCGCCAACCGGCGATCACGCGCAGATCGCGGAGGCGGCGCTCGCAGCCGGAAAGGCGCTCTTCTGCGAAAAACCGCTTGGCGCAACCCCGGACGAATCGGCGCGCATCGTTGGACTAGCGCAGGCGAGTGGATTGCCTGGCGGCGTGAATTTTCATCTGCGCTTCGCTCCAGCGATCCAGGAGGCTCACCGACGTGTGACCGGCGGATTACTTGGCGAGGTGCGCGGGTTTCATCTGCGCTACTACCGCAGCAGCAATCTGCGCCGCGACCGCGCCATCTCCTGGCGTTTCAGCGGTCCGGGGAGCGGCGTGCTTGCCGATCTCGGATCGCATCTGATTGACCTGACCCTTCATCTGCTCGGTCCGATCCGCGCCGTATCGGCGCGCACCGCCACAATCATCACCGAGCGTCCTGGCGCCGACGGCGCTCCTGTACCGGTCGAAGGGGACGACGTCGCCTGGCTGTCGCTCGAACTGCTCAACGGCGGCTATGGAACTATCGAGGTCTCGAAAATGGTCCCCGGCGCTGGCGACGACATCCGCATCGAAGCGTATGGCAGCGCTGGCGCCCTCGTTTTCGACACCCGCGACCCCAACGGGTTGGAGATTGTCGAGGGGATAGGCGAGATCGGCGGACGACGGATCGCCACCCTCAGCCGGACGACGCCGCCAGCAGCGTTGCCGTCGCCAGAGACGCCGGGCGGGACGGTGCAGTGGCATCTGGCGTCGATGGCATCATTCGTCGGCGCTCTGATCCGCGGCGCCTCGCCAGAACCGGGTCTGACCGATGGGTGGCTGGTGGATCGCGTGATCGGCGTGGCGCGGCGGAGCGCCGCAACAGGTGGCGCATGGATCGGGGTGGACGAGGGATAAGGCGGGACGTATGAACGAGTCTTTTCCGCCCGATGCGCTGCGCGTCGCTATGCTGGCGCGCGTCGTGTTTCCGCTCCACGGATTCGGCGGCATCGAGCGTCACGTGTTCCACCTGACGACCCACCTGGCGCGGCTTGGCGTGCGGGTGACGCTCTACGTGCAGACTCCGCACGGTGATGCGCCAGAGCGCAACCTGGAGCGTACCGCCAACCCGTACTCTGATGCTCTCCCCGGTATCGAGCGCGTCATTACGCTTCGCTACGACTATACTTCTCCGGCGCTGCGTCCCGACTCCATCCTGGGACGGCAGATCAACTATCCCTGGTATTCCTGGCGGCTGGGACGTATGGCAGCAGCGGCGGCGCGGCGCGGCGCGTATGACGTTGTGCATGCGCAGGGATTGTGCGCATTTGGCTACGGCTGGATCCGCGTCCGTGATCCGTTGCTGCGCCGCGTACCGTTTATCGCCAACCCGCACGGTCTGGAAGAGTACCGCACGCCCGACCGGCGCAAGTGGCTGGCGTATGCGCCCTTCCGCGCGCTCTACTCCTGTGGGACGCGCTGCGCCGACCGAGCCATCGCCACCGACGCATGCACACGGGACGATCTGCCACGCTATCTGGGGGTCAATCCGGCGAAGGTCGTGGTTATCCCCAGCGCCATCGACGCCGACGAATGCCTGGCGCCAGTCAACGACGCCACGCGCGCTACGCTTCGTCAGCGATTGCATCTCGATGAGACGAACCTGACGATCCTCAGCGTCGGTCGGCTGGAGCGCAACAAGGGGTATCATGTGCTGATCGACGCATTCACCCGGCTGCGGGAGCGCCTGCCGTCACGCTGGCGCTGGTTGCTGGTCGGCGAGGGGAAGGAGCGCCGCGCTCTGGAGCATCAGGCGCAGCAGGCTGGCATCCTCAATCATGTCACATTCGTGGGACGGCTCAACGACGCCGAACTGCACAATCTCTACGAAGAGGTCGATCTGGTTGTTCACCCAACACTCTACGAAGGCTCATCGCTCGTGACGCTGGAAGCCATGATCCACCGCCGTCCGATTGTTGCATCGGCGGCTGGCGGCATCCCTGACAAGGTGTTCGACGGACGCAACGGCTACCTGGCGCGCCCCGGCGACGCCGATGATCTGGCAGCAAAAATCCGGCTGGCGCTGGATCAGCGCGACCGCTGGGCAGCCTGGGGCGAAGAGAGCGTTCGCATCGTGCGCACGACCTTCGACTGGCCCGTAGTCGCACGCCGGACGAAGCAGGAGTATGAGGCGATGGTCGGGGCGCGGGGAAGGTTGAAGGTTGAAGGTTGAAGGTAGGAACGTTGCACGTTGCACGTTGAATGTTGCACGTTGAACGTGGGAAGGTGAAAGGTAGGGGCGCGCCCGTGCGCATCACCGTGCGCCCGTGCAAACGGTGCGCGTTGAACGTTGAACGTGGGAAGGTGGAAACGTCCCCAACCTTTGAGGTCTGCGCCACAAATGTCGTTGCGTCAAGGGTCGCTGCGAGCGGCAAGGGTCCCGTCCTCTGGAGGCGTCCCGCCGCGACCTCAAAGGTCTCGAGGAGACGGCAACCAGTGAGCGTCAGCGCTTTGCGAGTTGATGACGCGACAGCATCACTGCCGCCAGGAGCGCAATCAGCCCGAAGCCGGCAATCCACGCCCCCAGGCTGAACAGAAACGCAACGCCGACGATAACAAGCGCCGCGCTGCCCGACACCATGGATGGCGCATAGTCGCGCACAAACCCGGCAAGCGCCAGCAGTGCAACGACCAGCGGGATCACGGCGTGAACCATTGGCTGCCGCAGCGTTACGTCCGGCGCAGGCGGAGCGCCTGGTTCAGTCGTCGCCCGTATCATTTCCCCCAATCGTGAGTAGAATCAGCGCCTGCATCGCCACAGCAGCGGCGCTCGATGCCCCGATGAAGCGTGCAATCGTTCTTGCATTCATACTCCCGCACCTCCTATCTGCCTGAATTACACAGCAGGCTGTGAGCAGCATAATGACAATCATCAAGAAATGGCGTTTCATAATGACATCTGCTTTCAGACAGAACCTTCAGGTTTTCTCATTTCAAAGACGCTCAATCACCGTGATACAATAGTACCAGTGAGTGAGCATCCAGGCGAGAGGAACCATGCACTCAGTTGCGGGTCGATCAGCCATCGAAGCCACGCCGGTGGTTGTCTTTCATATTGCCATCGGTCCCTTCGATGACAACAGTCATTGCCCGGTGCAGGCGAGCGTCAACGGACGCACCGTGGCGTCGGAGTTACATCTGGCGGAACCGCTGCTCGACCTGGGCAGCCAGGCGCTCCACGCGGGGATGCAGCGGATTGAGGACGTTCCGGCTGTCGGTCGGGCGCTGGGGCGGGCGCTGTTCACGCCGCCGGTTCGCACGCTCCTGCTCGATGCCGCGCGCACTGCCGCTGCAGAGGGCGCTCGCCTTCAGGTGCGCTTGCAGATCAACGCACCCGAACTCGCCACGCTTCCCTGGGAATATCTGTCGTTGGGAAGCGCGAATGTCTGGACGCCTGCACTGCGCGCTGATTACACATTGGTGCGGGCAGGTCGGCGCGTGCCGCCGCCACCGCCGCTGCTCCTGCGCGAGCCGCTGCGGGTGCTGGCGGTCGCCTCACCTGGCAATGGGCAGTGCCTGGACGCGCTCGAACGCGCACTGGCGCTCGGCATTCGCGCCGGTCGGATCGACCTGCGGACAGCGCCGGACGCCGATCCTGCAACCCTGCATCGGGCGCTGGCGGACGAGGCGCCGCACGTGCTGCATATAGCGGCGCGCGTCGTTCTGACGCCTGAACAGCGCCTCGAACTGAACCTTGGCGCTATGCTCGACGCTGGCGACCTGATCGATCTGCTGGCGGACGCTGCGGATCTGCGGCTGGTGACGCTGACCGGCAGCGAGGGTGACGGGCGTCTGCTCGACATTGCACCCGTGCTCTGCGCTGCGCTGCTGATCGACGAGCATCTGCCTGCCACGATTGCGTTCAGCGCGCCGCTGCCGGCGGACGAAGCGGCGCGCTTTGCAGCGCTCTGCTACGATCAACTGGCGATGGGGGCGCCGGTCGATCTCGCAGTAACGGCCGGGCGCGCGGCGCTGGCGCGGATCGGCGACGTGTGGGGCGCGCCAGTGCTGCGGGCCGCGCCTGACACCGGCGCACTGTTCCGCCCCCTGCCGCGCCGCGCCGCGCGCCCGCGCCCGATGATCCAACCGCTGCCCTTCGTTGCGGCGGTCGCCGTCGGCGCTGCGTTGATCCTGGGCGGATACCTGTTCCGTACACCAGGGCGATCATTATCTGATGACTCATACGCGCTTCAAGCAGCAGCTCCAACGGCGCGCATCGAGGCAGCGCCAACCATCAGGCGCCTGGCGTTTTTGCCGGTCAGTCTGCCATTCAGCGAACCATCGGCGACGCCGACGCCGTTGCCGCCTCCCTCTCCCACGCCGCTGCCCGCACCCATCGGGTATACGGTTCATCTTGTTGCCGCTGGCGAAACGCTGGACGGGGTCGCAGCGCGGCTGGGAAGCGATGCCGCCGCGATCGCCACTTTGAACGCAATTGATCCCGCTGTGCCATTGCGCCCTGAACGGGCGCTGGTCATCCCGCAGTTCCGCAATGGAGAACCGGCATTCGGGCTGACCGAACCGGTGCACCGCGGCAACCCGGCATCCGGCAGGGTGGCGCTGACGTTCGACATCGAAATTGACGATACGACGCTCTATGCCATTCTTGAAGCGCTGCGACAGCG
>JANWXL010000211.1 GCA_025055265.1 Roseiflexus sp. | reverse complement strand
GCGACGCTTACGACCCTGCCGCCGCGCGAACTGCGCGCCGGTTGGGCGGAAGTGATCAAGCACGCCGTCATCCGCGACGCTGCTCTGTTTACGCACCTCGAAGCCATCACTGATCCTGCATCACTCCGGGGCGAGTCGCTGGCTGCGGTCATCCGGCGCGCCGCCAGGGTCAAAATTGAGATTGTGAATATCGACGAACGCGAAACCGGTGAACGCATGCTCCTCAACTACGGGCACACCCTGGGGCACGCTATCGAAGCCGCGTGCGGCTACGGCGACCTGCTCCACGGCGAAGCAGTCGCCATCGGGATGCACATGGAGGCGCAGATCGCCGCACGCATGGGAATGGTTGAACCAGCGTTCGTTGAGCGCCAGGAACGTCTGCTGCGCACGTATGGGCTGCCGACCGATCTTCCTCCTGGCACGACCGTTAGTGATCTGCTCGAACGCACATTGCGCGACAAGAAGGTGCGGGCCGGCAGAGTGCGCTGGGCGTTGCCGCAGGGGATCGGTGCGGCGACCGTGCGTGATGACGTACCCGAAACAGTGGTGCGCGGCGTGCTCGAAGGAGCGCGCGAGCGCTGCACCGTTGATAGGCTGACAAAGTTGAAAGGCGATGATTCATGACGCAGCGATTTGGATTGAAAGAGTCAGTCATTGAAAGTATCTGCGATGTTTTTGCCCGTCATCCTGAGGTTGAGAAGGCGATCATCTACGGTTCACGCGCTAAAGGAACGTATAAGTACAATTCTGACATCGATCTGACACTCATTGGCGATGATCGCCTGACCTTTCTGGCGCTCACGAAAATCATGAACGAACTCGACGACCTTTTGCTTCCTTACATGATCGATCTTTCCGTGTTGAGCCACATCAGCGACCCTGATGTTATTGACCATATCAGGCGTGTCGGGGCTGTCTTCTACGAGCGGAAGAAGTCTGAAAGAGATGAAACGGGTTGAGTCTCATATGAAATTAAGGATCAAGGATGAACCCGATGCGCCTGTGATGCAGGACGGTGCATCCTCTGAGCTGCGGGCTAATGAGGATTAGTGCTGCCGATCCGCGCATCCTTTGAGCTGCAGGCTAAAGCCCTCGCTCAGGACGAGGAAGCCCCAAAGGGGCTTTCACGACCTCAGCCAGGGCTTCAGCCCGCAGCATCCCAGTTCGCCCAAACCCGTTGCCCGTCAGCGAACAATCAACGGCAAAACCACGCGCGCGGTCAAACAGGTGGCAGTGAAATCCTGATTGAGTCCATCAGGTGGCAGAGTCACCGTGCGCTGGGCAGGCGCAATAATGCAACCTGATTTGCTAATAGTAAGAGTGTAGACACCCGCTGGAAGATCGGTCAGCATATAGAACCCCTCCGCGTCCGTCGTGGCGCTGCGCTCGCCCGCTCGCACTGTCGCGCCCGCCACGCCGCGCCCCGCGCTGTCGCTCACCCGCCCGCTGATGCGGTAGGTGAGCGGTGTGGCGCTGAAGTCCTGCCCGCTCACATCGCCGGTGACTGTCACAGTGCGGCTGACCGGCGTGATCTGATAACCGCTCAGCGTCGCCGTGAGGGTGTAGGTCCCGCTCGGCAGCCCGCTCAGCGTGTAAAACCCGTCCGCATCCGTCGTGGCGCTGCGCTCGCCCGCCCGCACCGTCGCGCCTGCCACGCCGCGCCCCGCGCCGTCAGTCACCCGCCCGCTGATCGTGCAACGGTTGGCGTCCAGCAGCAGCACATACAGACCGGTCTGCGACGTAATAAACGCCTGCCCGCAGATCGCTGCGCGGGCGTATGCGAGTTCCGGC
>JANWXL010000154.1 GCA_025055265.1 Roseiflexus sp. | reverse complement strand
ACGCTTCCGGCGAGCAACGAGGGCAGATAGTAGAGCGTGCGGAAAACGCCAAGCGCCGGAACGCGCTGATTAAGGAGCACCGCCAGCATCAAGCCAAAGGCGATGCCTAACGGAACGCTCAATAGCGTGTAGTAGCCGGTGACCTGAAGCGACTTCCAGTACACCCGGTCATTAAACAGATCGATGTAGTTCTCGAAGCCAACCCAGACCGGCGGACTCGCCACATTGAACACCGTCATGCTATAGTAGGCGGACATGACGATCGGGTAGAGGGTAAATGCCAGGAACCCGATAACCCAGGGCGAAATGAAGATCCAGAACCAGAGCGCCTCGCGTCGCTCAATCTTTCCAGCCGGGATCAAGCCGAACAAAGCAGGCTTACGTTTTTGCCTGGCTGGAACCTGCACCGTTTGCACTGCCATACTTCACCCCCTGCGTCCCTTTGCGCCGTTGCACTCCTGCATTAGCGTCGATGTCGTATCAACTCAACAGCTCGATAACCCTGCCATCAGTCGTGCGCACGTAGATCGCGCGCCCGGCGATCACCGGCGCCGTGGTTGCCAGACGCGGCACCGCCTGTGACCAGACGGTGGCGCCGGTTGCCAGATCGAGCGCCGCAACCGACGCTCCTGCGCCCATGCCATTGACAATGAACACATACTCCTGCGTTAGTGCAGGCAGCGAGACGTAGTTGACATCGCGGAACGACCACAATTCACGCCCATCGCCACGGTTCAGCGCAAACAACTCATTCGTCGTCTTGACAAAGACGATGTCACCCTGCGCCCCGGCAGGAATGAGCGCTTTGCCAGGAACGCTTTTCTCCCACCGTCTGACGCCGTCGCGCACATCAAGCGCAATCATGTTTTGCCCGCTGCTGATCAGCACAAGATCGCCAGTCGCCACCGACGAGAAGTAGACGGCGGAATGCGCCGGATACGACCAGATCAGCCTTCCTGTGTTCTGATCAATCGCGTAGAAGTAAGAAAAGTCGGAAACGAACACCCGCCCGTCGGCAACCGCCGCAGATGAAGTGATGAAATCCTGCGCGCTGAATTCCCAGCGCAGCTTGCCGTTGATCGCATCCAGGGCGTAGAGTTCTTTGCCGGCGCCGACGTACACAATGCCGTCAACAACCACTGGCGAAGTCAGATGACCACCGAAGTAGTTGTTGGCGGCAGCGCTCAACCGTTTGGGAGTAAACGTCCAGCGTTGCCGTCCGCTGCTCAATTCCAGCGCCACCAGTTGTCCCTGGTTCGCCTGTTCCGCGCGGAAATACACCGTATCGCCAGCGATGGCGGGCGAAATATAGGCGCCTTTCTGCCGGTATGCCCAGCGCTGCCGACCGGTGCGCATATCGATGGCGTTCAGCGCATCTTTCGTCTCCAGCAGCATGAGACCGCGAGCAATGACCGGCGGCGATACGCCTTCTTCAAACGATGCAGTGACAATGACGCGCTGCTGGTTGAGCGGAGGCGCAATCGGCGTTTCGACGGCGCGTGTTCGTGCAGGGTTCAGTCCTTCCATCGCCCAATCGCCCGAAAGGTTGCGTTCAGAATGTACGGCCGCAGGTTGGGTGAAAGGGTTTGCAGGAACGACCGGCGCTGCCGCAACCGGCGCAGTCGTCGGGTCGGAGGGTGCAGGGGCGATGGGGGCTGATGACGGCGGGCGCAGAGCGACATAGCCAATCGCGCCAAGAAAGGCGAGAATGGCGATCATCCACAAGCCACGTTGCCCGGTGGTATTCATGCCGTGCTCCATCAGGGTGGCAGAGCGGCGATCATCTGGTGTGCGGAGAGAGTCCGAGAGATGCCCACGCAGAGATGACGTACCGCGCTGTACTGCTCTCTTTCTCGTGGTGCAGGTTCCAGGATTATAGAACCTGCAACGTCTCCCTGTCAATCAGTTGAACAGCGCCCCGTCGAAGCGCGAACGATCAATTCGGTCTCGACGATATACCGCATCTGTTCTGGCGTTTCACCGTCGATCAGGCGGCAGACCAGATCGGCGGCCATTTCGCCCATCGCACGCAACGGCTGGCGCATTGTCGTCAGCGGCGGGCACACCAGCGCCGCCTCCGGCGTATCATCGAATCCCATGATCGAGAGATCATGCGGAATGCGCAGCCCGTAGCGCGTGGCGACGTGCAGCGTTCCAATCGCCATGAGATCGTTGCAGGCAAAGATCGCCGTCGGGCGCGGATCGAGCGCGATCAGGCGTTCCGCGCCTGCCACGCCGCTGGCAAAGGTGAAATCGCCCGATGCCACCAGCGTTGGATCGAACGGGATGCTATAATCGCGGAGCGCCGCTCTGTACCCATCGAGCCGCAACTGGCCGACGGGAATATCGCTTCGTCCGGTGATGATGCCGATCCGGCGATGCCCAAGCCCGATCAGGTGTTCGGTCGCCAGGTACGCGCCGCGATAGTTATTCACGGTGATGCCGTAGACATCCATATCGTACTGCAGGTCGATATGCACGATCGGCACGCGGCCCGGCGCCAGGCGGCTCAGGCTCAGGCTGTTCGCCAGCGGCAGCACAATCACCAGACCATCGATCCGACGGCTGCGCTGTAGCGTGTCAATGACGTCAAACTGCGTGGCATCTTCCACGGTCGCCAGCAGCATGAAACGCCCGCGACGGCGGAGCGCCTGTGCGACGCCGTCGATGGTTTGCGCAAAGAAGGTGGACGTAACGGTATCGACAATAATGCCGACGATGTCGGTGCGGTTGCGTGAGAGGCTGACAGCCTGTGCGTTAGGGTGGTAGTCGAGTTCAGCGATGACGCGCAGCACGTGTTCGCGTGTCGCTTCCGCCACATCGGGGCTGTTGTTGATCACGCGCGAGACGGTCTGGTACGACACGCCAGCGCGGAGCGCCACTTCGCGGATCGTGCTGCGTCGCATGACTCCGCCCCTGTGTTCAAATAAGTGAACGAATAATGTGATCGGTCACACTATAGCATACAGAATGATTTTGTCAAGATGGATTTCCGTCCCACAGGTACGTTTTCAGATCGACATAGCCGCGCTCATCGAAGATGACGCCTTCGGCTTCCAGCAGCGCCCGCTGCAATTCAGCGTGGTACTCATTGCTGATGCGACCGGCGGCGTTGATCACGCGCCACCACGGCACGTCGCGGTTCTGCTCCGGACCAAGCGCGTGCAACGCCCATCCGACGCCGCGCGCTCCACGCGGAACCGGCGTCATCGCCGCAATCCGACCATACGTCGAGACTCGCCCGCGCGGGATGCGGCGAACAATTTCGTAGACATCGTCGTAGTAACTCATCATGGCGTAAACGTGTCATCATACCGCTCGAACGAGCCATCGGCGTACAGGACGTAGATCGTTTTCCCTCGTCCCAATCCCTCCCGGCTGTAGATCATCACGCCGCCA
This sequence comes from Roseiflexus sp., assembly GCA_025055265.1. Classification (GTDB taxonomy): domain Bacteria; phylum Chloroflexota; class Chloroflexia; order Chloroflexales; family Roseiflexaceae; genus Roseiflexus. Next base: position 10,038 of record JANWXL010000154.1, on the reverse strand, counting down.
GTGAATGGCTGATAGGCGCCCTCGATCTGATCGCTCTGCGGGCGCAGCGCAAATCCAAGATTCTGGCGCACTCCCGGGTTGGTTGCCCAGATGATACCGAAGGTATTGGTCGGTGTTTGCAAGCCGGCTGGCGGTGTCGGAGTGGCAGGGGTGTTGGGCGGCAATGGCGCCGGGTAGGGGAAACGCTGCCATTCGCCGCGGGCGAAACCGACCAGAACATAAATATCGCCGATCGGCAGGAATGAAGTCATGCTGCCCCCCTCAAAGCGCTGCTCGATGAGCGTGCGGTCGCCGCCGCGCTCGATGTCGGTCGGGCATCCGAGGCGTCGCGCCACGGTTGCATTTTTGGTCCACACCTCGCCGAAGCCGCGGATGGGTGTTATCGGGCACGGAGTCGGGGTTGGCGTTGCGACCGGCGTGAACGTCGCCGTTTCAGTCGGCGTCACCGATGGCGTCGGCGTCAACGACGGCGTTGGCGTTGCAGTTGGCGCGGCGGTTGGCGTCTCGGTCGGCGTAGCGCTTGGCGTTGCCGTTGGTGCAACCGTCGGGCGTGGGGTCGGGGTTGGCGGAATCGGCGTGTCGGTGGGTGAAGGGGTGACCGTCGGCGTGTCGGTAGGGGTGGCAGTCGGCTCGGGCGTCAGTGTTGGAACTGGCGTCCTGGTCGACGTCGGTGTAAATGTGTGGGTTGGCGTTGCCGTGTCAACGACCGGCGGCAAGGTTGGAGTCGGCGTTGGCGGGATCAGCAGCCTGCCCGCCAGCACGGCCCCCCCGCCGCCGAGGATCAGGGCGCCAAGCGCCAGCAGCGCCAGCAGCGCCGGGTGCAACGGACGACGCGGCGGCGCTGCCGCACCGGTTGCTGGCGGCGCAGGAGGTGGCGCACCTTCCCGTGCAGTGGGCGGATGTACGTTGCCAATACCGGTTGATGCATCGGGAGCGACGCGCACCATCTCTGGCGTTGGTCGCGGCGCAGCGGCCAGCGGGCGGGGCAGCGACTCCTCCATACGCGCCGCTGATCGCAGCGCGCGGGCAAATTCCCCGGCGGTACGGTAGCGGTCATCCGGTCGGCGCGCCAGCGCCCGGCAAATTGCAGCACCGATTGGTTGCGGAATGGTCGGAACCAGCGCCGACGGATCGACGATGGCGCCTTCGAGATGCCCCAACAGCACCTCCTGCGTCGTTCCCTCGAACGGACTGCGCCCGGTGAGGCAGCGAAACGCCACGACTCCCAGCGCATACACATCGGCGCGCCCGTCGATGCGCGTGTCGCCGCGGATCTGTTCTGGCGCCATATACTCCGGCGTGCCGACCAGAAAGCCGGTTGTGGTGGCGCCCGGGGCATCAAGCGCCTTGGCGATACCAAAGTCGGTCAGAATGGCGCGCATGGTTGGAACGGTCAGGCGTGCCCGTTCCAGAACGGAAGGATCGCGCCTGTCCCACGAAACTCCCAGTCCTTCCAGCATAATATTCGCTGGCTTAATGTCGCGGTGAATGACGCCGCGCGCATGGGCATAATCAAGCGCATCAGCCAGTTGATCGATCAGTGCAACGGTCTCATCGACCGTCAGGTGCTGGCGCACCCGCAGCACATCCGCCAGCGAGGGACCGTCGAGCAGGCGCATGGCGATGAACGCCAGCCCATCGAACTCGCCAATGTCGTAGATCGGAACAATGCCAGGGTGATCGAGACGAGCGGCGAGCACTGCCTCGCGCCGAAACCGTTCGACAAGCGAGGCGTCGCTGAGAAATTGCGGGTAGAGCACTTTCAGCGCCACGTCGCGCTGTAGCGCCGTATCGCGTGCGCGGTAGACCGCTGCCATGCCGCCGCGTCCCAGCAGTGCGATCACCTCATACCGATCAACGCGGCGACCAACCAGATCTTCGAGACGCATAGCGTTCCTGCTAACCCACAAAGAAACCGTTGACAAACAATGCCGTGGCCCATGCCAGCAGGATGAGCGCCACGGGCGTCGCCAGCGCCAGTATCGGACGGCGTTCAACCAGCCAGGCTGCTGCGATAAAAGCTGGCAGCGCCAGCAGTACGTAGCGTGGAAGCGAATGTGAAACGTTGGTCAGATACGCGGGCGCAAGCATCGAGATAGTCGTCAGCCCGTAGACCAGCGGCAGGCGTCGCAGCGCAATCGCCGTCAACCCGGCGAATGTCAACCAGACGAGCAGTTGGAACATGCGTGTGGGCCAGCGACCGCTCCAGTGATCTGCAACAGTAACGATCGTCTCAATCATCATCGAAAGTTGCACCCACGGCGGACTCAGGCGCTGATCCCAGATGTCGCGTTGCGTCTGCATAAAAATTAACGGCGATCCGAAGCGCCACCACTGGTATGCCATAAACAACCCTAATCCCACTGCCGGCAACAGTGGCGCCAGATATGCGCGCGTCAGCGGCGGTCGCCGCCAGCCAGCGCGCTCCAGCAGCGCCAGTGCAATAACCGGCGCTATCAGCACGCCTGGCAGACGGGTCAGGCTCAGGAAGAACCCGGCGACGCCTGCGATCATCCAGCGTTGCTGACGCAATCCCCACAGTGTCAGCGCCAGCAGCGCCAGCGCTACCGACTCCGCGTATACGGCTCCTAAAAAGAAAGACGTGGGAAAGCACAACAACGTTGCAATCGCGCGATAGGCAGTCTGCGCATCAAAGTCGCGCCTGATGACATCAGCGAAGATCAGCGCTCCAGCAAGCAAAGCGCAGTGCGTGACGATCAGACCGGCGACGACCGCATCGCCTCCCGTGAATGGCAGAGCCATCCTGATGAGGAGCGGGTAGAACGGCAGAAATGCCATATTAGCGTGCTCTTCCGGCGGATGCTGGTATCCCAGAGTCACGATGCTCAGGTACAACCGCGAGTCCCATTGCGACCAGACCGTGCCAATGACCTGATCAAACGGTACATACAACGGGATGGACAAGGTGGATAATGCTTTGGCATCGCTGACCGTCAACCGCGCCAGCGGCGAGAGCCAGGCGCCGGTTTGTAGTGCCACCCACGCGACTACCCAGAGTGCTACACGCCACGTCACGAGCAGCAGTGCAACGGCGACCAGGGTTCGCCGGACAAGCCAGGACGGCGGACGCATCACCAATGCGCCAAATGCCGCAACAACGGCTGCTGCGACAAGCCAGAGGATCGGCGAGGCGCTTTGACTGCGCAGCACCCAAACGATCCACACCGTGCCAGCGGATGTCAACGCCAGCAGCGCCAGCGCCAGTCGCCGGTCATCAACCAGCAGGGTGATAGCAATCCAGGCGCTGCTCATCAGCATCAGCGTGATGCCCAGCGCCTGCAGCGCAGGCAATGCCCATCCCGTGGAACGAATTTCCAGATAGTCGAGCAACAGCCCTAACCGACGGGGTTCGCCCGGCGGTTGGAGCGTAGCGCTTGCCAGACGCACTGCCAGCGCGCCGTGTGCATCGGCAGGCGCCAGGAAGCGGAACACCCGTATTGCACCGACGTCGCCAATAGCAATGCTATGTCCGCCGACCTCGATGTTGGTCGTCACAGGATCGCGCCCGGCGGGACCACCCATCCGTACCAGAACTTCATACATGCCAGCGCCGGCCATTGGCGCCAGAATGAGCGATTGCCCTCGAGAGTAAGCGTATGACATCGCGGCGTTATACTCCGCACCATACAGGCTGGAAATCGGAGCCGGTCGGTTGCCGACGTCGTACACAGCGTGCAGGGGCAGCGCGTGCAGCGCAACAATGGCAGCGAACGTCGCCGCGCCTATCGTCAGCGATCCGCGAACGAAGAACGCGCTTTGCCAGAGGAACTGTTGATTGACGACCATGAAGGAACCTGTCAAAGCCTCCCGCAGGTTCCACGGCGTTCGACACATTAACCCGGCATCGCCCGGTCTAGCCCGCGATCAGTCGCCGGGCAGGTGAGCGGATAGCGGAGTATTTATTCCAATGTCATCAAACCTGCGGGAAGCATCCCATTCACGACAGCGATTATAGCATCTGCACCTGGATGCGCAATGTGTTACAATCGGGGGCATGAACAGCATCCATCGAAACCGTCGTTCCCGAGCGCCGGGACGCGCACCATTGCCGCCCGGCTTACTGCGGCGGGGGCGCGCCGTCGAGCCGGATATACGGATTGGCGGCGCACTGGCGCGCCTGACGCTGGCATTCCTGGCGCTGGGTGTCGTCATAACGCTGGGTGTCGTCGGCGTGGCATACAGCGCCTACAGCGATCTCGCAGCGTCGCTCAAACCGCGCCTGGCAGCCATCGAGAACCGCGAGAGTTTTGAAACGACGCGGCTCTACGATCGCAACGGTCAACTTCTCTATGAGTTCTTTGGCGCCGGGAAACGCACCCGTGTTTCGCTCGATCAGATCTCGACCTACCTGATCAGCGCCACTGTCGCCATCGAGGATCGCACCTTCTTCGAGAATCGCGGCGTCGATTATCTGGGCATCGCGCGCACGTTGCTGGCCAGTCTTCAGGCTGGCGAGGAGACCGGCGGCGCTTCGACTATCACGCAGCAGTTGATCAAAAACGTCGTTCTGAGCGATGAGGAACGCCGATACGAAAACCGTTACCAGCGCAAGATCATCGAGATTATCCTGGCGCAAGAACTCTCGGAACAGTACTCGAAGAACGACATCCTCGAGTTGTATCTCAACGAGATCTACTACGGCAACCTGGCGTATGGCATCGAAGCAGCGGCGAACGTCTATTTCGGCATTCCGGCGAAGGACCTGAACCTGCCACAGGCGGCGCTCCTGGCGGGGTTGCCGCAGTTGCCGAACGTCTACGATCCGTTCAACTACCTCGATGGCGGCGTGCTCAAAGGTGTGCGCCTGGAAGATGGCTGGCTCAGCCCGGCGTATCGCCTGCCGAACGGCACGCCGCCGCCAAAATGGCGGCAGGTCGCTGTCCTGCGGCAGATGGTGGAAGAAGGTATCATTTCGGATCAGGTTGCGCGACGCGCCGCTGCGGTCGATCTCGCGTTCGCCAGCCAGGAAGTGCCCCTCAATGCGCCACATTTCGTTTTCTACGTGCGCCGTCTGCTGGAAGAAGAGTATGGTCCGCAATTCGCCAATATGGGGCTGTCGGTCTACACGACGATCGACCTTGATCTCCAGCGTATGGCGCAGGAGAAGGCTGCCGAGCGCATTCAGGAGCTCGAGGCGCGCAATATTCACAATGCAGCGGTCGTCATTCTCCAGCCGAACACGGGCCAGATTCTGGCGATGGTCGGCAGCATCGATTACAACAAAACGATCCCGACCAAAACCCCCGGCGAGACCGGCAATGTGCTCGATGGTCAGGTCAATGTCGCTGTGCGCGAGCGACAGCCTGGATCAGCGCTTAAGCCATTCACCTATCTGGCGGCAATGGAACGCGGTATGACCCCGGAAACGGTCATCTGGGACGTGCCGACGAAGTTTCCGCTGATCGCAGGTGAGTGGTACGAGCCGCAGAACTACAACGGCCGCTGGAACGGACCGGTGCGGATGCGCGCGGCGCTTGCCAACTCGCTGAATATGCCAGCGGTTAAGGCGCTAAAGTTTGCTGGCGTCGACGAAACGATTGGTCTGCTGCGTCGCGCTGGCATCACGACTCTCCAGCGCGGCAGCGGCTTCTACGGGTTGGCGCTGACCCTGGGGGGCGGCGCAGTCACGCCGCTGGAACTGACCGCTGCCTACAATACGCTGGCAAGCGGCGGACGCTACTATCCGCCAGTCGCCATTCTAAAGGTTGTCGATTCTAGCGGACGAACGCTCCAGGAGTATCGCCCAACGCTTCGTCCGCAGACGCTCAACCCGGATCACGTGGCGATCATTACCGATATGTTGAGCGATGATACGGCGCGCGCCCCCATCTGGGGGTTGAACAGCAAACTGAAACTTTCCCGCCCGGCGGCGGTCAAAACTGGCACCTCGAACGACTGGCGCGACGCCTGGGCTGTCGGATATACGCCGTATGTGACGGTTGGCGTGTGGACCGGCAACAATAACAATGAACCGACGAAGAAGGTCGAGAGTCTGACCGGCGGCGGCGTGATCTGGCACAATATTATGGAAGAATTGTTCGCCAATCCAAAGTTTCAGCGCCTGCTCGCCGAGCCGTATCCTGAGGGTCGCTTGCCCCTCGATTTCAAGAAACCTTCGTGGCTGGTGCGCAAACCTGTCTGTCCGCTGCCAGGACCGTACCATATTTCCAATGAAGAGCTGTTTGCGCCAGATATGCTGCCCGCCGGTTCTACCCCGGTTTCCGACACGGCTCAACTCTGTCGCGACATTTTCACTGAAGTGAAGGTCGTGCGCTTGAGCGATACTCCCATTGAAACGACCAGCCTCATCACCGATACCGCAGTTGCAGGGCAGTGGTACTGCGCTCCTGGCGAAGGGAAGAGCATCGCACCGGAGCAGATAACGACCATTCTGACGTGGAACGTGCCGCCGCCCGACCCTGATGAGCAGATTGTCTACACCTGGGAAGGCATGCAGAGTGCGATCAGCGACCGGGTGATTGCGCCGATTGTCGCGTCTGCCATTCCAGCGTGTACCGCGGAGATGCTCGTTCCATATACGCCGCCCGTGCCAGGCGCAGTGCGTATGCCAGACCTGCGGAAGCTTGGCGAGAGCCAGGCGAAGGAGCAACTGGCGGCGCTCGGCATTTTCAACGTCTATGTCGATTATCAGACGCGCGACCGCATTCCTGAGGTGTTCGACGAATATCCGCCGTATGCCGTTGTCAGCACGCTGCCTGCGCCTGGTGAGTGGATCGACCCGAATATGACCGTTGTGCTTGGCGTGCGCGCACCGTAGTTATTTGCCTGTGACGATCTGTGTAGCGATAGCGGCAATCTTTGCCCCATAATCAACGCCGGGGCTTGCCCATCCCTGCCCCGTTGGGTTGTGCGCTTTGCCGAGTTGCTTGAGGATCGGCGCCGATCCGCGCATACGCGCTGGCAGCGCCCGGTAGCGCAGCGCGCGCTCGATGGCAGCGCGCTGCACCGGGTTCTCGGCGCCGATGGGAAGCGCATACGCCAGCAACCGCCCGACGTGCGCCGGTATCGCGTCGTGCTCCCAGGTGGCGAAACTGACCCCCGCCTCCCACTGCTGTCGTTGGGTGTTGAACGCCCAACCGTTCGTGCTCGGCGGCGGGGTCTTCTGTTTCTGACCGGTGACGCCAATCCCCGCCGGGTTGCGCTGCGGACGCGCTGCCCAGAAACTGGTCAGATTGCCGGTTTCGTGGATCATCTGCGCCACTGCCAGCGTCGGATCGATGCCGACCTCGGCGCACAATCTCCAGTATGTCGGCACAATGACCGCCTCAATGTCGTGCGTGGTGTATTCGCCGTGCGGTCGTGCAAGGATGAAGGCTGCCAGTTGCGCCACGCTGGCGGTTGGCCTGCCAAGGATTGGCGTCTGATCGGTGAACATACCAGCGTCCTTTACCGGACTATCATCGGTATCATCACTCGATAGGGCGGCGAGGTCGCCTGTACCCGCGCCATCGCCGGACCATAGCGGTTGACCCGTCCGGTCGTTTCAATCTCCTCCATCCAGTACGTATACGCTATTTCCGGTTGTGCTGTCGGGTCGCGCCATTCATACGCGGCGCCGCTGCCAGGACTGCCGCGCGCGCGAATAAGCGCTGGCGTTACCATCACGGCGTCGTCGATCCGTCCAGTGGCGCTGCGCAGCAGACGGAAACCGGCAGTATTGAGTTCCACGACCGTTGCCCAGCGGACAGTCAGCGTGTCGCCTTCCCAGACGGCAGTGAAGTATTCAAGCACAATCGCCGTAGGAACGCCCTCAAAGAACCCGAAGTCATAGGTGTGGTTATTCGATCCAGCTGCGGCATGATTGTCATAGGGAATGACATACACGACATTATTCCCGACAATAATACCATCGGAGTCACGGCTGTCGCCGTTCGGGCTGCTATCGCTATTGGCAAATGTCGGCGTCAGATTGTTCAATGCCGGTTGCCGATCCGGACCGGCAATGTTCGGAATGCGGACCTCATACTCCGACGCGCCTCCCGGCGTGCCGGTGCGCGTGCGAATGCCAATCCCGCCATCGTGGATGATGTTGTCCTCGAGATTGGCGTCGACCGGGTCTCTTCCGCTACGGAAATAGTACGTTCCCTCGGCGTCGGTCACAGCCACGCCAATCCGCGTACCGTTGCGCCACAATTCGACCCGGACGCCCGGAATAGGCGGCTCACCGGGGTCCTGCACACCATTGCGATTGACATCGAGCCAGACGCGGTTGCCAATCTCGATTGGCGCCTGATCGCAGAGCAACTCGAGATCGCCAAGACCGTTCGCCTTGCCAAAGCTCGCATTCGGTCCTGTAATCTGATATCCGCGAACGCGCGCACCTGTCGTGTTACTCAACTGAATGGCGCCAGCAGTGAACAGATTGTCGGCTGTGGTTGGATCGAAAGCAACAGCAATCACCTCGCCAAAGCGCGCGCCCTGAGCAATGCCGCCAAGGACCAGTTCATCGTGCGTTCCCGGCAGGCTGTCGCCGAAGTAGAATTCGCCGCCGCCGGGACCCTGAGCGTTGCCAGCGCCTGCTGTCGGTCCGAAAAGCCCTGGCGGAACCGACTGCGAATTGCTTTCAATCGTCCATCCACCAATGCTATTAGGGGAGGCGCGCAGGATGTCGCCAGCCGGAACGGCGTAGAGATTGGTTCCGCCAGGAGGCGACTCTGACGGACCAGGATCATTGCTGCCGATCTGATCGGCGAAGCGATCGCGGAAAGCGAGGATCATGGCGTTGCCATCGAACGCAATGTCGGTCAGCATCGGTTGCGGGAAGCCGCCGAACCCTGAGTCATACGGTCCAGCAGGCAGGGTGTTCTGCCAGGGTTGCCACTCTGCCGGCAGACAACCGGCTTCCGGGAAGGGCGGGGAGGGATAACCAGAGGCAAATATATCGGCGCATCCACGGGGATAATTGAGCGGAAACTGCAGGACAGGCGCGGCGCTGAAGGCGCTGGCTGCCGGGTTATAGGTATACACATACGCCAGCAGGTCGGCTGCTGTGCCGCCATTTTCCGCAGTACAGACGCCGCCGACATAGATCAGCCCATCCCGGATGCCCAGACCGAATGGCCGTCCGACGCCGCGAACGCATCCCGGATCAGGAACAACCCCGCGCGCAACGACCGTTCGCGTATCGATGGCAATCGAGTACAGTGATCGGTTTGCCAGATTGACTACCCAGAGCGTATTGTCGTCTTCGGCAATATCGAGATCGCCGAGGCTTATCCGTCCGACTGCCGCGTAGGCGCCGCTGTCGAAGTCGCCATTGCCATTGAACGGGTCGAGATCGGTATGCGGGTTGGCGCCAGTGGTTGCCGGACCGAAGACATCGTCCAGATCGATGAAAGGAGCGCCATCCGGCAAACCATTCGCGGTGACGCGGTAGATCGTTCCCGTGCCATCAGAAGTTGGCGCTCCGCTGCCGGGTCCGAACGCTGCCGCCCGCTTGGTGTACGCCGCCACAAAGAGCGAGTTCGTCGAACGCTGATATGCCAGCCCCCAGATAGCGCCCGTTTGAGCGGCAGTCGTCTGTGTTTGCGGCGGGGGCGCCGTGCTGCTGTCAGTATAGTTGAAGGTGTAGATGGTCGGATTCGCATTGCTGGCAGAAGCGCCGGGTTGCATGCACGTCACTGAAACGCGCGGGTTTTCCTGGCAATACTCCGCCGGGCTGTGCAGCGCAAAGTTGATATTCGACGAGTCGCCGTCTGGCACGAATTGAATGCTGGTGTCATTGCTGGCGCCCTGCGCTGCCGGGCTCAGATACGAGGGCCAGTTGCTAAACTCGATGCGGTATGGTCCCGTACCGCCAGCATTGAGCGTATAGCTTCCAAGCGCAGGCGTACTGAGCGCCGTACATGCGGGAACCGGATTTCCGGGACCAAGGCAGAGCGTGGCGAAACTGACCGTAATCCCCGCCACGGCGCCCGACGGATCATAGGCAGTGATTGTCACGCCGCCGATGCCCGGTTCGTTCGCATCGCGCGCACCATCGCCATCGAGATCGCG
>JANWXL010000089.1 GCA_025055265.1 Roseiflexus sp. | reverse complement strand
ATCGTAATGCAATCCAATATCTGCATCGAAACGGTCGCACAATCGCTGGCAGATCGCCTGAATAGTGTCAGGCGCTGACGTGATCACAAACGACGGACCGACGATCATTTGCCCGGCGAAATCTTCAGGGCGTCCCAGTTCATTGATCGCCTCGCTGATCAGTAAGGCGGTAAACTTCAGCACCTCTTCACCGACCATCGCGCCGTAGGACTGCGTGAACGCATCGAAGCCATTGATATGCACCAGCGCCAGCGCCCAACCACTGCTGGAAAGCAAGGCGCGGTACTGCTCATTGATCAGCTCGGCGGTCGGCAGATTGGTGACCGGATGGGTCAGATTCTTCTGCCGCGCCCGATCGAGGGCGCCTTTGACAATCGTATGCACCTCTTCGATATCGAAGGGCTTGACAATGTAGTACTCCGCCTGAACTTCGCCAAGCCCCTTAAGGCGATCCCGTTTCTCGCCGCGCGCCGTCAGGAAGATGATCGGAATATGGCGGGTTCGCGCGCTCTGGCGCAGCGCCTTGCCGATCTCGTACCCTTCCATATCGGGCAGATTGACATCGAGCAACGCCAGGTTGGGGGGCGTCTTCCGGCAGATTTCGAGTGCGGTTTGACCGCGCAGCGCGGTCATCACTTCATACCCCTGCGATGTAAAATAAATCTTGAGCAGACTGGAAATGTCAGGGGCGTCTTCGACGACCAGGATTTTCTCTTTGCTCACGAAACGGCCTCCTAGCGTCGCGCAGGAACGGATTGCGCAAGCGACATCGATACCAGTATCGGACCATGCGGCTCATCGTCGCCGTCGTGCAGAGCGGGATCGTACCGATGGGGCCAGCGATACACTGTACGGCGCGGTTCGCCGCTCTCATCGGCATCGCTCTCGTCGTCGCCCGCCAGATGCACGACATTGTGCCCGATGGCGGTGTCCGGCGCCGAGTAGAGCAGCACGGTGTTTGATTCTATCATACGTGCCGGGTACACGACAAAACCGCTGCCGATCTTCACATTATGACCGACAGCCGACCCCAGCACCGGCAGTCCCACCTCGACCAACTCCGGTTTTTCGGCGCCCTTCCAGCGGTGGAAGGTTCGGATCGGGCGATTCAGCAGATGGAAATCCGTAAAAATATTCCCTGCGCCGATGAAGGTATTCCGCCCAACCACGCACAACTGCAAGCAACTCAACTGGGCGACCATTGAGTTTTCCATCAGCGTCGTCATGAACAGCCCGGCATTGAACGGCAGATAGCAGCGATCGCTTACCACGCTTAACATAACCTGCGACCCCTGCATGATATTGACATTGTCGCCGATCAGACTGTTGGTGATCACAACGCCAGCGCCGATGTAGACATTGTTGCCGATGACGGTTGGCCCGTGAATGATTGCAGTGGGATCAATCGAACAATTTTTGCCGACTTTTACCAGGCGCGAGCACGATAGGAAGTGGTTGCGCCAGGGTGGGGCGAACGGGTTGAGTCGCTCCGCCAGTGTCGTCAATGATACTGCAATTTTTTCTTTCCAGCTTTCTTCGACCAGTTGCTCGTGGATCCGTCCCCACGAGAAGACGCCAAACGGTGAATTCGCCAGAAACACATGCACCCAATTTTCGATTGAAAGAAACGCGCGCATTGGCACCTGAAACACCAGATCGCCGTGACGCGCCATGTAGCTGGGGATATGGTAGTACCCCATCTCGCGCGGTAGCGTATCGATCACCAGCGGCTCCGGATCGGCGTCGGGACCGCGCGGGTAGTAGAACAGGTCGGCGACGTACACGCCGTAGCGTTCATCAAGGCGAATGCCCTCTTGCAGATGCAGCGCGTGAGTAACAATTGACGCATCATTGCGCGCGAAAGCGATACGACAGGCGCGACCGGTCTTGCGCGCCTCGCGGATGAAGGCGTCGATCAGATACTCGTTGAAGAACAGATTATCGCGATGAACAAGCAATTCTTCATTGACCGACGGCACCTCTTCAAGCGAGTCGACCTCCAGCGCCCCGCGACAGTAGGGAGCAAGCAGGTCGCGTTGCAGCAGCCAGAGCGGTTTGTTCAGCACTCGCAGGTCGCGCGCCGGCTCGCCGAACGGGGGGATGAGCGTGCGCTCACGGATGATAATACGTTTCATGGATGCGACTCCCCGCAACGATAGCCGGAACTGAGGAGAAGGACAAACCTCCTTCCGGACTCTGCTCTGTACTATACAGAATAGGGAAGCGACCCTTCAAGGGCATGAGATTACAGTCGAATTACGTGCCGGGAGGTTGATGAAACGTGCCGGGAACAGCGTTCTTGTTGAGCTCCGCAGACACAAAAATACACGTAACGATAAGCCCGACAGACAGAGCCGGACTATCGAACGTGCGTTTGTACAGGACATCTGGAGCGCGCCCGTCCTGTCTCCGTGATACAAGACGTTCGCACCTCCAAAACAGCGAGAGCTGCCAGGCGACGGCTAATCGATCGGGTCTTTATCGATGGCGAAGATGCAGCGCTCGCATCCCATGCCCTGGCACTCTGTCTGCTCGATGCGGAATGAATGACCGCCAGTTACCCACGTTAGCGCTTCTTCAAGAATGCCCTGCGCCAGATGCCCGACAGGACGATCCGATTTTCGTCCCCAGCAGATCGGGCATTTGTCGATAATGTAGAGGAATTGACCTTTGCGCTCCTCAACGTGGGATGGCTGATCGCTGAACCGATCAAACGTCTGTGCTGTCGCATTGAGGACGATTTTCATCTTCATCGTCATCGGCATGAGTTTCAGCGCAAGGTCAGCCATACCGAGGAGCGGACCGAATTCTTTCAGCCCCAGGTTGAACGCATAACGCCCGGCGCGCAGTTCCATACCGCGAGCGCCGCGTGGCCCGTACATCGTCTCCGTCGCTTTGGAGATCGCCGATAAATCCGAGAACGGGAATTCTCGCTTGAGGTTATTCGGCGGGTAGTTATTGACCAGATGCCGGGTTCCGGCCAGGTTCAACAGCGCATTGACGCCATTTCGCCCCATGACGTCCTCGAGGCTGATGAGATACAGGCGGCCGATCAGGTTGGGATAGTATCGCACCTCAAGTTCATCTGCGCTGCCACGCTCGTCAGGCATTGCCCGGCTCCTTACGGGTCTCAGGAGTAAAGGACTGGTTAGAACGCGCCATCAGTCGATGGCTTGCATCATTGTACACGAAGGGATCGGGATCGTCAACAGCGTTCACGGGGTTTCTTCGTATGAGACAACACCGTATGATGTCGGTTCGTAGATGCTGAGAGGTTCCGAGGGCTCAGGCGTTACAAGGGGCGAGGCAAGAGGCAAGAGGCGAGAGGTGAGAGGCAAGAGGCGAGGGGCGAGGCAAGAGGCAAGAGGGGCGAGGCAAGAGGCAAGAGGCAAGAGGTGCGGGGCGAGGGGTGCGAGGGGCGCGAGGCGCAAGGCAAGAGGCGCGAGGCGCAAGGCAAGAGGCGCGAGGCGCAAGGCAAGAGGCACGAGGCGAGAGGGTGAAGAGAGTGAGCAGGTTGCAGGTGGAAGGTGTGACGGTGGCGCGTTGAGCGCTGAAAGTTGAACGTTGAACGCGCTAACCCCTGACCCTTAACCCCTAACCCCTAACCCCTAACCCCTAACCCCTAACCCCTGGTTCTCGGGCTATAATCCGTCATCACGTGAAATGTCTCGTCAGACAGTGAGGCAGTGACCCGGTATATGCGAATCGTCATGCTCGCTCCATTTGGCATCCGTCCCAAAGGTACGCTGGCGGCGCGCATGTTGCCGCTGGCGCAGGCGCTGACGCAGCGCGGGCACGAGGTTGCGATTGTTGCGCCGCCAGTGCATAACCCGGAGGATGCTGCGACCTGCGTGGTTCACGGTGGTGTGCCGGTGATCCACACTGCGACGCCATCGTTGCCCGGCGCTGCGAGTGTGGCGCAACAGACGCTGATGCTGGTTCGTGAAACAGTGCGCCGATCTCCGGATGTTGTTCACCTGTTCAAACCTAAAGGGTATAGCGGTCTTGCCGCTCTGCTGATACGCGCTATCCGTCCGACTGTGCCACTGGTGATAGATACTGATGATTGGGAAGGTCCTGGCGGCTGGAACGATCTGCTGCCGTACCCTGCGATGGCAAAGCGCCTGTTCGCCTGGCAGGAGCGCGATCTGCCAAAGCGCGCAGATGCAGTGACTGTCGCCAGTCGCGCGCTCGAAACCCTCATGTGGAGCCTCGGCATTGCGCCTGAGCGCGTCTTTTACCTTCCCAACGGCGTTGAATTTTCAACCTTCTCACGTTCAACGTTCAACGTTCAACGTTCAACGTTGAACCTCCTTCTCTACACCCGCTTCTGGGAACTCGATGTGCTTGAAGTCGTGGCGGCGATGGTTGGGATTTCGGCTCGTCGTCCGGATGTGCGCCTGATCGTGGCAGGCAAGGGTGAGCGCGGCGAGGAACAGGCGCTGCTGCGCCTGGCTGAACGTGTTGGTCTTTCGCGCGCCATCGACTATCGGGGATGGTTGTCGCCGGATCAGATTCCGGCGACGCTGGCATCCGCTGACGTTGCGCTAATGCCAATGCAGGATACGCTGATCAACCGCGCGCGTGGTCTGGCGAAACTGCTCGAGTTGATGGGCGCCGGTCTGCCAATCGTGGCCACTCGCGTTGGTCAGGCCGCCGAGTATCTGGAGCATGGCGTGAGCGGTTGGCTTGTTCCGCCGGGCAATGCCGGAGCGCTGGCGGAAGCGGCGCTTCTTCTGCTCAACGATGCCGATCTCCGGCGGCGCCTGAGCCTCGGGGCGCGCCAGGCAGCCCTCCGCTACGCCTGGGACGCGCTGGCGCCGATTGCAGAACGGGCGTATTTAGGGGTTAGGGGTTAGAACAACCTGTCGCCTGTCACCTGTAACCTGCCCCTCGTTTCGCGCCCTGCCCCGCGTTTCCGCCTGCGCACTTGCTGCCTGCCTGCACCTTTCCCACTCGCTCACCTCTCATGTGCAACGTTCAACTCTTAACGTGCAACTCTTCCACATTCGCACTTTCAACCTTCAACCTTCAACGCCCACGCCTCTCGCCTCTTGCCTCACGCCTCGCTCTGCATTCGCCCGTAACCCGTCACCCTCACATCTCAACGATTTCAACCTTATTATCAATTTGACTCCATGTTGATCAATCGCGTACCCTGACATCGCCATATACTGGTCATGGCGATCGTCGGGTTGAGACAGTGCATTGCACCGTCTCTTCTGACCTGACCGGGATGGGAGGATATGGGTGAACACGGTTTCCATGCCAGATCGGCGATAAACCGGCGCGATGCGTCTGCGGCGCTGGCGTCCGCCATTCCCACCGACGATCCGCAGGCGGCGCTGGCGTTCTGCCGCCGTCTCGCGGGATTGATCGCCAATCATTCCGGTAATGGCGTCGTATCGACGCCGCAGCCGCGTCCGCATCTCTCGATTGTCATGCCGGTCTTCAATGAGCGCGAGAACCTGCCAGCGCTCTACGAGCGCCTGACCCGCGTGCTGGAGGCTGAAGGGCAGTCGTATGAACTGGTGTTTGTCGATGACGGGAGCCGGGACGGCAGCCGCGATGTTCTGCTATCGCTTGCTGCAAGCGACCCGCGGGTCGTGGTTGTTGAACTGGCACGCAACTTCGGACACCAGATTGCGATCAGCGCCGGGCTGGACCACGCACGCGGCGATGGCGTCGTTGTCATGGACTCAGACCTGCAGGATCCGCCCGAGGTGCTGCCACAATTTATCGCGCGCTGGCGCGAAGGATACGATGTCGTGTATGCGGTGCGCGCGAGTCGCAAGGAGAATCTATTGCTGCGCGTGGCGTATGCGCTGTTCTACCGCACGCTGCGACGGATCGCCCATATCGATATTCCGCTCGACGCTGGCGACTTCTGCCTGATGGATCGGCGTGTCGTCGATGTGCTGACGTCGATGCCGGAACGAAACCGTTTCGTGCGCGGCATTCGCAGTTGGGTCGGAATGCGGCAGATCGGGCTGCCCTACGACCGGCAGGGACGACACGCCGGGAAGCCGAAATATACCTTGAGCCGGTTGACCTACCTGGCGCTCGATGGGATCGTGTCGTTCAGTTTTGTGCCGTTGCGGATCATCACAATGCTGGGGTTCCTCGTCTCAGCGATCTCAATTGCGCTGGCGATCGTGTATGCCGTGCAACGCATCGCGTTCGGGCTGACCCCGCCCGGCTTCCCGACCCTGATCGTAGCGATTTTCTTCCT
>JANWXL010000079.1 GCA_025055265.1 Roseiflexus sp. | reverse complement strand
AAAGGCAAGCAGCCCAAGGCGCTCAAGGCTGAAGATGGGAAGGTCAAAGACGTACCCGACCCGTGAAGTCTGCGCCACGCATCAGTCCCGGCGAAGAACCGCGCTGGCGGCGCGATCCCGCGCCCTGTTCGCACGTGGTGTGACCTCGAGAGTCTTGGGGAGATGCGAAAAGTGCACAGGCGAAAGGTGTGAAGATAGAAGGTTCTCCTAACCCTCAACCCTTAACCCCTAACCCCTAACCAGCGTAAAGATTCCTCATCCTTGCGTTTCAATGATCTTTCTGAATTGCCCGTCCGATGTGCTATAGTTAAGTGCATGTTAAGGTTTGTAAACGTTCCTTAAGAAAGGAGAAAGCAATGGCGCTACTCGAAACGGTTGGCGAAGTCCTCTTCGAGAAAACCATTTTTGGCATTCCCAACATTGTGGTCGGCGTTGCCGCCATCGCTGCGGCGCCGGTCGTTGTGCCAGCACTGCGCCCGGTGACGAAGGCAATCATTAAGGGTGGCATTGTCGCTGCCGACCGGACGAAAGCAACGCTGGGCACGGTTGCGGAGCGCACCAGGGTGGCATTCAGCGAGGCTGGCGAGCGTTGGGGCGACCTGATCGCTGAAGCGCGCGCCGAGGTGTACGGCGCGGCTGCAGCAGCGCCGACGGCGGCGCAGACGCTTGCGCCGGAGATGGCTGAGGCGCAGTCGGCATAAGTGTAGAGCGCACTCCGTGTCAGCAGGCGATGGCGTCTAAGGATGCGCTGTTCGGGCAAGTCTCCGGGTCGGCATGATTGAGGAGGGAGCAAGAACAGTGTCATGTTCTTGCTCCTCTCTCTTTCTGCGAATAGGTATGATGGACGCAATGCAGCCAGACAGAACCAGGAGCGTCCAATGATCCGTGAACAGGTCACGCCAGAGGAGTGGCAGACGCTCTGTGCCGCACCGTGGGCCGTGGGGTTGTACATTGCCACGGCGGTCGGCGGTAAGGTGCAGGAAGTGCACGAACGGTTGACGCTTGGTGCGGCGCTGCACCGGGCCCTGGAACGCGATCACGAACACGACCTGATCGGTGCGGTGGCGGCGGATATTTTGAGCGAAGCGCTGCCGGGCGTGCGCTGGACCTGGCAACCCGACGATCGCCCGGCAATGTTGCGCGCAGCCGTCGCTGCCGGGGCAATCGCCTCCCGGCTTCCTTCAGGTCTCGCCTTCCGTCGCTGGTTGATGGACGTAGCGCGCGAAGTGGCGGCTGCTGAGGCAGACGGTGGCTGGTTGGGCATTGGCGCCCAGACGGTTCACCAGATGGAACATGCTGCGCTGATCGACCTGGCGAACGCATTAGGCCTGTTGAGCAGAGAATAGTATCAGTCGCGCTCTTGTTTTCTAAGCGCCGACTTCCGCCGCTTCATCAACCGCCGGGCAGGCGAGCCGCCGGATGCGCGTCGGCGATAGCGTGGAAGGATGCGATCCGGCAGGATGTGCGTTCCAGCCTTCCCCTCGACGGCTGCGGTCAATAGATCGGGCGACGTGATGATCACTTCACGTCCGCCGTTTGCCAGAAATCGCAGCGCCGCTTCAATTTTTGGTCCCATGTTGCCGGGCGGAAAATGCCCTTCGGCGGCGTACCGTCGCAGCGTTGAGGCGCGCACACACCGGAGGGGCGTCTCGTTCCGTTGACGATAGTGAAGATAGACGCGCTCGACATCCGTCGAAATGATGAGCAGCCGGGCGCGCAGCAGGCGAGCAAGCAGCGCTGCCGCCAGGTCCTTGTCTATCACGGCTTCAACGCCGACCAAATCGCCGTTATGACGGACGACGGGAATACCGCCGCCGCCAGCAGCGATGACCACATAACCGGATGCTGCCAGCTCGCGGATCGCGTCGATCTCGACGATCTCACACGGTTCGGGCGAGGGCACAACCCGCCGCCAGCCCCGTCCCGCGTCTTCAACCACTGTCCATCCCATGTCACGCGCCCGCTGCTGCGCCTGTTCAGTGGTGTAGAACGGTCCGACCGGCTTGGTCGGGCGCTGAAACGCAGGATCGTCAGCGTTGACCACCACCTGAGTCACGACGGTTGCAACCGGTACGTGCATGCCAGTTTCAGCAAAAGCATGAATCAGCGCCTGTTCGAGAATATAACCAATAGCCCCTTGCGTGTCGGCGACGCACACGTCGAGCGGCTCAGGATACGCCTGATCAACAGCGATCTCGGAGCGCAGCAGTTGTGCACCGACCTGCGGACCATTGCCATGGGTAATGATGATCGTATGCCCGCGCTGCACCAGCTCAACAATGGCGCGTGCAGTCATAAGCGCATTGGCGCGTTGCTCTTCAAGGCTGCCGCGCTGACCGGCGCGGATGAGCGAGTTTCCGCCGATTGCCACAACGGTTGGTCTACGCACGGTCTGCTCCTGGTTGCTGCATAAGGTCGATCATAATCGCCTTCTGGACGTGGAGCCGGTTCTCCGCCTGATCGTACACCACCGACCGCGGCGACTCGATCACCTCGTCGGTGACTTCCTCGCCGCGGTGGCAGGGCAGGCAGTGCATGAAGATCGCGTCGGGGCGGGCATACGCCATGAGGCGCGCATTGACCTGATAGGCGGCAAACGCTTCGCGTCGCACGGCTGCTTCCGCCTCGCGCCCCATGCTGACCCATGTATCTGTATAGACCACATCGGCGCCGGTCACTGCCTCGCGCGGATCGTCGGTCACCTCAATGACTGCGCCGGAGACGCGCGCATCGTCGCGCGCCATCTGGAGAATTCGCCGATCCGGCTCGTAGCCGTGCGGCGTTGCGACAACGATATGAGCGCCACATTGGGCGGCGCCGAACATGAGCGAATGAGCGACATTGTTGCCGTCTCCTACGTAGGCGATGCGAAGACCTGCCAGCCTGCCTTTGTGTTCAAGCATCGTCAGGTAATCCGCCATCGCCTGACATGGATGCAGCAGGTCGGTCAGGCCGTTGATCACCGGCACGGCGGCGTACCTGGCTAACTCCACTACCGTTTCATGCTCGAATGTGCGCGCCATGATTCCGTGAACCCAGCGCGACAGATTGCGTGCCACATCGATCACAGCTTCGCGCTTCCCCAGACCAATCTCCTGCGGTCCCAGGTACACCGCGAAGCCGCCGAGTTGCTGAATGCCGACCTCGAACGTTACGCGCGTGCGCAGCGACGGCTTCTCAAAAATCATCGCCAGCGCTTTGCCCTTGAGTGCGTATGCATATGCCATCGGCAGCGCCTTGATTTGACGCGAGAGATTGAGCAACCGCCAGAATGCCCCTGGCGGAAGATCATGAATTGACAGAAAATGTCGGACGGGCATACCAGTCCTCCGTTCGTACAGGGAACGACTCGCAGTCTCAGCCACGACTGCCGTGATCGCGCCAGAAGCGCGCCAGCGCTGCGTCGACCGCCTCAGCCAGACCCGGCGAGGTGCGCTCTTCCAGTTCATAGCGCACCCGCACCACCGGGCGATCAATCGTCATCAGGCGCCGCAGGTCTACCGGCGTTCCCAGGATCACCAGGTCGCACGGCGTGCGCCGGATGGTCTCCGCCAAGTCGCGGATCTGATCCGCGCCATAGCCGACGGCGGGCAGCACTGCCTCAAGATGGGGATAGTCACGAAACGCCTGAGCGATCAGACCCACTGCATAGGGACGTGGATCAACGACTCCCAAGGCGCCGTGGCGCTGCGCGGCGATCATGGCAGCGCCGAAGCGCATCCCGCCGTGGGTGACCGTCGGTCCATCCTCGACCGCAAGCACGCGGCGTCCGCGAATGGAAGCCGGATCGTCAACAGTAATCGGCAGCGCCGCTTCGATGATGGCGGCGCGCGGATTGACACGGGCAATGCTTTCGCGCACGGCGGCGATGCCTGCGGCTGGCGCGGTATCCACCTTGGTGATCAGCGCGACATCAGCGCAGCGCAGGTTCACTGCTCCCGGATAGGAAGTCAATTCATCGCCAGGGCGATGCGGATCAACTAGGGTAATCGTCAGATCGGGTCGGAGGAAGGGCGCGTCGTTGTTGCCGCCGTCCCAGACGATCACATCCGCCTCGCGCTCGGCAGTGCGGAGAACGGCGGCGTAATCGACTCCGGCGAATACCGGCGTTCCGGCGAGGATGTGCGGTTCGTACTCTTCCTGTTCCTCAATGGTGCAATCGGCGTGCCGGAGGTCGTCGAGGGTCGCAAAACGCTGCACCTGCTGACGTTCGAGCATACCATAGGGCATCGGGTGACGCACAACGACGACCCTGAACCCACGGTCGCACAGGAGGCGACAGACGAAGCGCGAGGTTGGGCTTTTGCCGCAACCGGTGCGCACCGCCACGACCGCAATCACCGGTGCGTGCGCCGTCAGCATCGTGTGCGCCGGGGCGATCAGGCGAAAATCGGCGCCCGCCGCGGCAACGCGCGCAGCGCGCTCCATGACATAGGCGAACGACACGTCCGAGTAGGCGAAGATAACTTCGTCCGCCTCCAGGCTACGAATCGCAACATCGAGGGCGCTTTCCGGCAGGATCGGGATGCCGTCGGGGTAGAGCGGACCAGCGAGTTGCGGCGGGTAGCGCCGGTTGGCGATGTTCGGGATCTGCGCAGCGGTGAACGCAACGACCCGAACGGACGGATCACTGCGGAAGAGGACGTTGAACGTATGAAAATCGCGTCCCGCCGCCCCCATGATGATGACTCGACGGTGAGCCATGGCTGATCCTTTCTCAACGCTGAGAAGGGGCGATCTCAATGCCGCGTGTACCTCATGATACGTCGCACAGCGCAGCGGTGTCGAAAAGATCCGGGGACGTGGAGGGAATGATTGACTACAGGCGAGAGGCGGGGCGAGTGGTCAGTGACAAGTGATGAGTGGCGAGTGGCGAGTGACGAGTGGCGAGTGACGAGTGGCGAGTGATGAGTGGCGAGTGACGAGTGGCGAGTGATGAGTGGCGAGTGATGAGTGACGAGTGGCGAGTGACGAGTGGCGAGTGATGAGTGGCGAGTGATGAGTGGCGAGTGACGAGTGGCGAGTGATGAGTGGCGAGTGACGAGTGGCGAGTGACGAGTGGCGAGTGACGAGTGATGAGTGACGAGTGACGAGTGGCGAGTGATGAGTGGCGAGTGGCAGGTAACGAGTGACGAGTGGCAAGTGAGGAGTGGCGGGTGACGAGTGGCGAGTGAGGAGCAGTGAGGAGAACCCTGTGCCTGTGCGCCTTTGTGGGAGTGAGACGAGCGGGGCGAGGCGAGCGGCGAGCGGCGTGTGACACCCTGCGTCTCGTCGACATTCGTTGACATTCGCTTATTCGTTAACCCATTCGTTCATTCGTTGACCCATTCGCTGCCGCATCCGTTGATTCGTTGACCCATTCGTTGCGGCATTCGTTTATTCGTTAACCCATTCGTTTATTCGTTGACCCATTCGTTGCCGCATTCGCTTATTCGCTGACAGGCGTGCTAGCCGTTCTCTCAACTCCTGCTCTCGCGCGTACTGCTCAATCTCATCACTACGGACGCAGGCAGAAGAAACAACAGGAGTAAAAATACCGCAATAACCCACACTGATGGGCGCATAGCGTCTGGCTCGAGAGCGCGAAGATACAGAACTGATACTGTCAGAGCCAATGCAGTGATCATCGGCAGGATGGTATACCTTTTGCGCCAGAAAATCGCTGCTACGACTGTGGAAACGCCAAAAAGAACAAGGAGCGCGAAATTGATGTCGGGGTAGAGATAACCTCTGGCGATTTCCAGGTCTCCATGGAGATAAAGGCTGATCAGCACGCTTCCGAAAATGAGTGCGTGTAGCGCGCCATAGACAATCAGAAATGTTCGTAGAAAGGCGATCTTGTTTATTGTTCTCACGAAACCCTCCGTAGAGAGGTGTGACAGACGCATAGTCAATGAAATGACGGTCAGCATTATAGCAAACCCCTGGCATCGTTGTGCGCCGCCAGCAGCGCCTGCGCGAGTTCGGCGCCGGTAGCGTAGCGGTGCGCGAATGGACCGGTGGCGCGCGCGATGACCCGCGCCAGCGCTGGCGGCGGCGCGGGAACGAGCGCCTCCAGGGTCTTCCCAATGGCGTATAGATCATTGCCTGGCAGCACCATGCCGCACAACTGCTCCGGGCTGGCAAAATCCGGCGTACAGGTGATTGTGCGCGGGTCGTAAGGCAGATCGTGGCGCCGCGCCGAACCCCAGTCGATCACCACCAGCGTGCCGTTGCGATCCAGGATAAGATTGGCGGGCTTGATATCCTGATGCACATATCCGGCGCGGTGCAGCGCATCGAGCGTCATACACGTCTGTGCCAGGAGACGGATGAGGGTCGAGACTGCAATACGCCCGGCGCCTGCCAGTTCTTCAATCGTCTGTCCATTGATGTACGACATTGTCAGCGTGCTGCGACCATCGCGCTCTTCATAGGCGATGTATCGGGGCGCTGCGATCGGCATCTGCGCCCACTCAAGCCAGAAGAGGACGCCCGCCTCACGGCGAAGATCGTGGGTCGGCGCACCTGGAAGGGTGCGCTTCACAATCACGCGCTGACCGGTGGAGTTGTCGTGCGCCAGCAGCACCTCGTGCAACGCCGTCCGGCGGAGAAGCGCCAGCGCCCGGTGCCCGGGAACGAAGTGCGGCGTCGCATAATGCTGCACCATTGCCCGCGAGCCAGAGCCTGACAGCGCCACAGTTGCGCCATCGAAAACCCGGATGCGTCCGCTGGTTCTTCGCTTCGGACAGGACGCTCCTGGCAATTGATGAACCGCCCTGGTTCGGGCAACGACGTCAATCCCCAACGATACCCGGTAGTTGATCACGGCAAGAACGATCTCACCCAGCGCCAGCGCCAGACCGATGGAGCAGAGCGTGATGCTCTCCGCCAGACGTGACGCGCTCTTGCTGAGCAGCAGCACAATCAAAGCCAGTACAAGCAGTGTGCAGGCAAAGCGCTTCATCATGCCCTCCAGAACGCGGGAATGCGCTGCAAACGGGCGATTTCTTCCTGCAACCGCCGGAACTCGCCGAGGTTGCGCACCGTCAGCACCCAATCATCGCGGGTTATCGTCAGATGCCCGTAGTCGAACAGGCGTCCCGGCAGGCTCTGGGTGGTCAGCACATCTACGCGATGCAGCGGGATCTGCTCCTCGCGCCAGAAGATCCATCCCTGTCGCAGCAGCAGCGTATCGCCGCGCACAATGAGAAACGTTGTCAATTCGCAGTACGCGACGCGCGCTGCCAGAACGATCAGCGCACATGCAATCGGAATCGCGATGATCGCAGCGTGTGTCATACCAGCGAGCAGGATGCCGATGCCAGACGCCAGGAGAACAACGATTTTGCCGCCGACGATGTACGGGTGAGGACGAAAGACCTGATCCTGAATCGCGGGGTACGCGGATGTGGCCATTGTCTCCTCCCTGTCACTGCTGGAACGGCGCTGCTCCGATGAGCGGCGCCAGCAGCAGTGTTGGCTTCATGGTAGAGAGGAAACTGAGAAAATGTTGAGATGCAATTGAGGAATTCTGTGAGATATGGAAAAAATGGGGTTCTTTCGTTTCTGATTTAGAGTAAATCTCTATTACGCGGGATCATGTGCGGGCGTCAAATTGTCGTTTGAGATGCGACAACCGTTGGAGGAGACGGTGATCGCCGCAGCGCCAGGCAACGCGCTCAACGAGGTTCGCCACATCAGGATTGTCTTCATTGCGTGACAGCAATTCGACCGCAATATGAAGCATCCGTTGACGGTCTGCGTCTGAGAGATCGGGCACGTCAAGATAAAGCTCGAGAAGACGCCGCTCAACAATCAAACGTCTGCGCTCCCACGCATGCAACTCAGGGTAGATGTCATAATCTCTGGCATCGAACTCTTGCAGGTAATCGCCCTGGTACAGCGCCAGCGCTTCTTCAAGCAGTTCAACAGCATTCCTTATCTGACCATCAGTGATCGCCTGTTCCGCACGGCGTTGCAATGCGACCACCCGATCGGTGTCGGTTGTCCACGATGAATGACGCCTCAATGTCACGGTCGTGTCAGTGACCTGCAGTGCGTCCGCCATACTCCAGCCCTGCAGCATCTTGCGCAATCCGGAGATGTAATGGGAGTCGTCCGGCGGCGTCTTGCCGTGCCTGCGACCGCGGCGATGATCGTGGGCAATCTCGATGAGTGCATCGCGCGGGACGGGCTTGTCCACATTGGCGACCAGATACATCAACATCCCATTGAGCATATGTCGCCCGAGGCGGCCTTCTTTGTAGGATGCCGGTTTCCCGTCCACCTCAACTTTGAATGGTCCCAATGTCGAGATGAAGACCGACGTAGATTGCACCCTGCCCAGTGCGTCGTGCAGCTTTTGCACATCGCGTTTCTGCTGCTCAAGATGATGAATGTGTTGCGGAATGGTGACCGGTTCGGATGCTGCGTGCTCGATATAACCGGCAAGCAGCAACCCGACTGCTTCTAACTGCGTCTGCTCGTCGGCTATCCAGCGCCCGCAGCCAGAACCGCCGATCAAAAGGGCGCCGCGCTGTTTGCGACCGACGCAGAGCGGCAACAGATACTCGTAGCCGTCCAGCCCCTTCATCAGTTGCAGCCGTGCTGCACGAAGATGATCAATGCTTAGCGGCGCTGCTGGCGTTGGACCGTGCACGCCAATCAAACGCGCTTGATCCTTCTCGAACCAGAAGACGGCGATGCGTTCCGCGTGCAGACCCTGCGCCAGCGTTCGCAGGACGTCGCGCATTACCTGATCACGCGGTTTTTCAGCGCCGATCTGCTGCGTGATTGTCCGCAGCATGCTGCGCACCTGGCGCGCCGATCCGCCGAAACGCAGCCAGTCGAGCATATCACGCAGTTGATCGAGACCAAAATGGGTGGCAATGACTACAGGTATGAGCACAACGCCCAGCGCCAGCGTCAGGTCTGCCGCCAGTCTCTCCGGCGTTGCCGCGTGAAATGCCATCAGGACGCCCTCATAGGCCGCCACGATGCCCAGGCTGGCAAACCCGCTGACAACATAATCCCGACCGCTGTCGAGGCCCGCGCGCCGTTGCGTGCAGGTCAGGGCGCTGTAACCCATCAACGCAATGCCGCAGCAGAGCGATCCGTATCCTGCCTGCGCGATCAGCGCGGCGATATCTGGCTGTGATCGCCTCAGCGTCTGTGCGCCCGCAACGGCGATAACACTCACACAGACGATGATCGTCGCAACCAGCAGCGACCTGGAGGCGGCACGGTCAACCGCTAATGGTTCGCGCTGGTGCAGTCGCCAGGTCATGAGCCAGATATGGAACAGCGCACCAACAAGGTATACGCCGATAAGGAGTGGTGCGACCCATGGTTCAACAGCAGGAACTGTGAATGTCACATTCGCGGGAAGGAAGCCGATAGCAAGACAGAAAAGGCAGTAGTTGAGCGCAACGCCGAGATGCGTCTTACGAGCGATGCGCTCTGCGCGTGTGAGTCCGCGCACCCCGACGAGCCAGCCGCGCCAGAGTGCGATTGCAATCAGTCCTGTTCCTGCACGGAGCGATGAGAGCAGATCAGGGGCGCGGGCGCCAAGCGGAGACTCAAGCGCAGTGAGGAGAAAGTGGAGACCGGCGAAGACACACGACCAACGAAGCCACCGCGTCGAGGGGTGATACGCGGTGCGACTACCAAGAAAGAAGTATGCCCAAAACCCGAGAATGCCTCCGACAACCCAGAGCAATAACGGGGCGTCCACGGCAATGCTCCTTCCATAACGATGGGAGGATACGGACAACCTCGATTGATGGTCGATTCATAAAAACCGCCTGGGGAATCTGAGAATTATGCCGGAGAGTGCGTGCGTTCATACGCACGTCTATAGTAGATCGGAGAAGCGCAAGAGTCAAGTTGAGATTTTCTAAAAAGAAACGCCGCTGAGCGCGGCGCCGGAGTCTTATTGGGCGATCAACCTCAACCGAACGAATTCAGCCTGTGGAGCGGTTGGCGTTGGCTGAGCCTGTCGAAGCCAACGCCAATCGCACGACGGTCAACGACGTCAGCCCAAAGCCGTCTGCTGGACGGCAGCGCGTGCGGATCGTGCGTCACCGTCCTGTGATATGTTCCACTGACAGCGGCAGACCATCACACCTTTTCCCAGGCGCCATTCTGGAACACCTTAAGCGTCCGCTCACACCCGCGGGTTTGCTCATAAATCGTGTCAATAATGGTTGTGAGGCTTGCGCGCAGCACGTCGCGGTCGTGGTGAGAGAGATCGTAGAGTTCCTGATACGACAGCGATTTGAGCGCGGCGCTGATCGTGATTGTTGCACGTTCGGTTCTGCCCGCAATGGCGACCGGCACCATCTGCACCCGGCTGGCAATCCGTCGGATCAGGACGATTGCTTCTTCAAGCGTACAACCATCAAGCACCAGCAGCGTGTGATCGTTCTTGAACCAGTATCCCCGAACCTCGGGCAGAATCTGCGCGATTGCCTGGTGAATATGACGCTGCGCAGCGAGCAAAAACGGCTCATCGCCGCGATGATGATAATGACGGCTGTGATCAATGTCGAGCACTGCCAGGGTGATGTACTGGCGCGACAGGCGTTCGATAACCGCTCGCGCATTGCTGGCGTTCCTGAACATTGCTGCAATGCGTTCCCAGATCTGTTCAATCTGTCGCAGACCTTCCTGGAACTCAGGTCCGTGCATATCCATGCCGTTGAACCAGCGCACGTACTCCGCCACATAGGTATGCAGCAGATCATCGTGTTTGCGGCGCAGGCGCGTCAGCCACCAGCGCCCCAGCAGTTCACTGAGAATATTGCCGAACACCAGCGCGACGAAGGCGGTTTCGCTCAAAAGCGGAGATGCGGGTCGTTGCGACGCCAGATAGAGCACTCCGAACGGATGCGTATCCCAGTGGGAAAGGAGCGGTACGGCAAGCGCAACCTGGCAGCGTTCGTCTTGTGCGCCAAACACGCGCACGTCGTGCAACGCATCACGGGTCAGAAACGGCTCGCGCTCATTGAAGGCGCGCCCGCTCAGCCCCTCGACGCCGCCGAAGAGACTGAGCCGCGTCCGGCGTGCGCCTTCTTCGGGGTAGCCGGCATGCGCCAGAATTGACAGATACGCCGGTTTGTAGAGATCGTCGGGCAAAAGCAAACACGCCACACTCACGTCCGCATCGTCGCCGAAAATCAGGTCGCGCACGCGATGCATCAGGCGGTTCAGGGTCTCACGGGTATGCGCCAGGCGATAGCCATCGGAACGGTAGCGATAGTTGTGCGTGCGTGTCGCCTGACGGAATTCGGGGAAGATCGCGCGACACATGCGCACCATCCAGTCGAGGAGATGATCGCGCGCAGGTGTGGCGACGGTGAGATGTGGCGGAAGAATGCCCGGCGTAGCGGACTGCACCATAAAGACGACTGTCGCATCAGGCGCCGATGGCGGACAGTAGCAGCAGAACTGCGCATCGTCCGGCACGGGAACGCTCCACGGCTCACGGCTGTAGAAGAGCACAATGCTGCTCTCATCATCATTCCACACACTTTCGTTGCTGTCGGGCGTCTCCCCCATAACAGCGGCGCGGTCGACGGCGACAAGCACATCCTGTGGGTGAGCGGCGAGATATCTCCCGATGCGCTCGAGTTCTTCTGCGGAGGCGAGTGTGCGGTCATCCGTGCAATCCGCTGATGTGCGTTGCCCGTTTCTCCTGGCGAACTGAGCGCCTGAACAGGGTGTATGACCGGCTGCCAATTGGTGCAGGAAGGCGTCAATATGCTGATCGACGAGAAACATCGCGCAGATCCGGGCGTCCGGCAGACGCTCGCGGAGTTCACGCTGCGCTGCAAAGATAACCTGGCTCGCCAGGCGCGAAAGCAGAAAGCCGTCGGTGATCGCGTCACCTTCTCGCTGTAACGCATCGGCGATGGTGTACGCTGCGCCCTGGTCGATGACGCTGGCAAATAAACGAACAATCTCCGTCGCCTGCGCTGGCCGATACCCTTCTTTCAACAGTTCGGCGAACACCGCCAGGCGACGGAGATCATCGAGCGAATAGGATCGGGTAATGCCAGGGTGAGCGGCAGCATCGCAATCCTGCCGATAGAGTTCTTCAAAATAGCGAATCTGCGTGTCCTTAAGACCGGTCAGTTCCGTTGCTCTGCCAATGCTAACGGTCAGATGTTCACGCCACGTTTCAACTTCTGGAAGAACACGCCGAATGAGCGCCAGGATTTTCGGGTCGTTGCGAATAGATGCTGCTGATAGCGCTTTGACCCCATTGCTCTTCAACGCCAGGCCATCTGAAATCTCACCTGGTGATCGGTCAACGCTCGTTTTCGTGGCCACTGGCTCCTCCTCTCTAAAGCAAGGAACCCGTCCCAGCACGGTCGAAGACCACGCCGGGACGGGTTGACCACAACCCGCGGTACCACCCCGCTTAGCACAACGCAACAGGCGCTGTACTCACTCGACGCGCTTAACGCGCGCAACGGCCGGGTTCGCCCTGGACGCAGGTTTTCCCCGGCGGACGTCACAGCCGGATCTGGACGCGCTATGCCTTCGGCTCGCACCCTCCCGAAGTCGCTGTAGCACGCTTGACGCCCTTCTTGCTGTGACGATGCGCCTCAACCCGGTTCAACGAGCGACCTCCCTGAGGGGAGATGAAAGGCCGCTGAACGCGAGCAGGCGCATCACATTCTATTCTGTTCTTCGCACAGTATACACCTGGCGCATGGGTGTGTCAATATCTTTATAAGAAATTCTGACGTCGTTTACAAAAAATCTTCGACGCATGATAATAAAATAAGCGCAACACGTGCCCATAATCGAGCAAATCAAGAAAGACCAGGTCGCGGCGCGCTCCTGTACAGGTGCTCTATCTGCAACAACCTGTGACCTTCCCGCCTGCTCTCCCGACGTAGTGCAAATCTGCAATGTGCACCTTCAACGGACTTGCAGGCGCTTACAAGGGGCGCCTCAAGCTGCCGAATATCATCGGCGTTCGATTGTCCCGCTTTCAGTCGCTGTGTTTCATCCGCGCGCGCTGCTTCGTCATCCAAGCGGTCGCCTGATCACGTAGTTGTAGCTGGACGTAGAGAGCGTCTATGGCGTATCATAGAAGCAGTGTCGTTGCTGCGAACAGGAATACCAATGGAAAACAGACCTGTCTGTCTCATCACCGGCGCAACGTCGGGCATTGGCGAAGTCACGGCGCGCGAACTGGCGCGTCGCGGAATGCACGTGGTGATCGTCGGACGCAGCCGGGAGCGCACAGTGGCGACGGTGGCGCGCATCAAACAGGCGACCGGAGTCGAAGTCGAACCGCTGATCGCCGATCTGTCGTCGCAGGCGGGCGTTCGCTCGGTTGCAGAAGCGTTTATGCAGCGCCATAATCGGCTCGATGTGCTGGTCAACAATGCTGGCGGCTTCTTTGCTTCGCGCCAGGTCAGCGTCGATGGCATCGAAATGACCTGGGCGCTGAACCATATGAGTTATTTCCTGCTGACCAGCCTGCTCCTCGACGTCCTGCGCGCCAGCGCACCGGCGCGGGTCGTCAACGTTTCATCAGACGCACACCGCGGCGGACAGATGCGCTGGGACGATCTCCAGTTCACGCGCGGCTACAACGGTTGGGCTGCGTACGCGCAGTCGAAACTGGCGAACGTTCTGTTCTCGAACGAACTGGCGCGCCGCCTGGCAGGCTCAGGCGTAACATCGAATGCGCTGCATCCGGGGTTTGTCGCCACGCGGTTTGCGCATAACAACGGTCCATTCTGGAGCGGGATGATGGCGTTGATGCAGCGCTTGTGGGGGATCAGCCCGGAAGAAGGCGCGCAGACGTCGATCTATCTGGCGACAGCGCCTGAAGTTGCGACTGTGAGCGGCAGGTATTTTGTGAAGTCGCGCGAGACGGCGCCTGCGCCACAGGCGCAGGATATGAGCGCCGCTGCACGTCTGTGGACGATCAGCGAGCAGATGCTGGTCAGCTCTGCGCCAGTTCTTCAAGGCGGCGCACATTCACCAGCGTAATGCTTGAGCGGTCGATTTCAAGCAAACGCGCATCGCGGAACTGATTAATCACCTTTGTCACCGTTTCACGGTAGGCGTTGATCATTTCCGCGAGTTGACGATGGCTGTGGCGCGGCACGCTGGCGGCGTGCGGTCCTCCGTGGCGGCGGGCAAGGTCAAGCAACAGTGATGCAAGGCGCGCCGGCACCGACTTGAACGCTACCTCGTCGAGGCGCTGGCTGATCACAGCGCGATGCTGCGCCATGTCCTCGACCAGCGCAATGCCCAGTTCTGGCGCGCTCGCCAGCAGACCGGCAAGTTCGTTGCGCGGAATGCGCACATACTGGACTGCCGACGTCGCCTCGGCGAACGTATCGTAGTGCGTCTCGTCACCAGCGCCGACATGCCCGAACAGTTGACCGGCTTCAATGATGCGCAACGTCAGCGTCCGCCCTTCGCTCGAGCGAAGGTACAGGCTCACTGTTCCCGATAGCAGGACAAAAATATCTTCAGCAGCCTGATCCGGCGTATAGATCAATGTCCCTCGATCTCCGCGCTCGCCAGTGCGACCGGCGATCAGGATCGACCATGCAGTGTCAGGATAGTGGTGCGGTGCGGTGCTCATTGTCACTCCTTTGAACAAGAATGGCGCCCTGCGTGCATCGACCGGCGAGAGACTGCTGGCAGCGGACGAGGACAGATGGCGGATGGGCAAAAACGGCACGTGCAATACATCACAATCATATTGTACCACATCTGGTTTCGCCGACGTACCGGGGTGACACGAAGAATGCCGCTGTATGGTATAGTCAATAGTGATCACACATTCTGAAACTCTGTATTGACTGGAGTTTCCAAAGGCAACGCATGACAACAACCAGCCGCCAGGTGACTGTTGTCACCACCTATCTTGAGCTGCCGGATCGGAGGGCATTCCGCCCCTGGTTTACAACCGACCCCGATGTCGCGGTGATTGAGTCGCACATCCCGTTTCCGGCATTTTACCGCTTCCTGTACCGCGCGGTCGGTGAGACGTACCACTGGATCATGCGCCTCGACTGGAGCGATGAGCGCCTGCTGGAGTATCTGTCGCGCCCAAGCGTGACGTTGCTGGTACTCTACGTGCGGGGTACTCCAGCCGGATACATTGAACTGAACGCCGAGTCGGAAGAACCGGATGTCGAGATTGCCTACTTCGGGCTGGCGCCCATGTTCCACGGGCGCGGGCTGGGAAAGCATTTGCTCTCGACCGGCGTACAGCGCGCCTTCGACAACGGCGCCGGTCGCGTCTGGGTGCACACCTGCACCCTCGACGGACCGCACGCGCTGGCGAATTACCAGGCGCGCGGGTTTCGTCCCTACAAAACCACGACGGAAACGGTTGTCCTGCCGGGTTGAAGGTTGAACGCTTCGTTGCCCACAGAACCACGGAGGCGCAGCGAGCGCAGAG
>JANWXL010000067.1 GCA_025055265.1 Roseiflexus sp. | reverse complement strand
CGCAGTTCATCTTCCTGCCGTTTCAGGTCGGTAACGTCTTCGTACATGCCCAGAACGCCGATGACTTCTCCATCGCGCTGCAGTGGAATTTTGCTGGTGCGCAGCCAGATCGTCGAACCATCGCCGCGGGTCAGCGGTTCTTCGATATTGACCTTCGGTCCCTGCTCGATAACGGCGCGGTCGTCCGCCCGGTATGCCGCTGCGCGATCCTTCCATGGCATGTCGAAATCGGTTTTGCCGATCACCTCGTTGACCGACGTCAAACCCGCGTCTGCGAGCAGGCGCCGGTTGCATCCGAGAAAGCGCGACTCACGATCCTTCCAGAAGACCGCCTGCGGCAGGTTATCGATTACCAGTTGCAACATGGTGCGGCTCTCCTGCAGCTCACTGCGCAGCCGGTGAAGTGCGCCGATGTCGTGAGCGATCGCGGTAGCGCGCTGGACCTGCCCCTGGTCATCGTAATGCAGGGTGGTCGACCAGAGTTTGTGGGAGAACGAGCCGTTGCGATGCATGATGCGGTTTTCAATCACGGCGGTGCGTTCATGGCGTTGCGACCAATCGACAAATGCCTGCCGGGTGTATTCCAGGTCGTCCGGGTGCACAAATTCGAGCAGTGATCGGCCGATGCACTCCTCTGGTTCGTAACCGAAAACGTGTCGAGCGGCTGGGTTGATGTAGCTAAGAATGCCATTCGCATCCACTTCGGCTATGAGCAAGTCGCTGTCTTCGATGATTGAGCGGAAGCGCGCCAGGTCGCGTTCCAGTTGCGCGACCTGCTCACGCAGTCGCTCATGCTCCGCCATTGGCACGGTCGGGTCGGATGCGGTATTCATGCTCATACTTGCGCTCCTGAGTGCGATGTCACTTGTGAGATCTATCGACGATTGCAAAACGCAACCGATGTCGGTGAGCGACACGAGCAAGGTGCAAACCTGCGGCAGTCCAACAGGAGGCGCTGCGGCAATCCGCCTGCGTCCGGGCAGGCGAAACCGCTACGAGTATAGCAGAGCAGGGTGCTATCGGCAACTCAGAACGACGACTTACATGCGTGGAGAGCGGTGTCGCCTGGCAAGCCACCAGAGAATGCTTCCGCCCGCGACCAGCACGACCAGACCTCCTGCCGCCCCCAGCGCCAGGTAGAGGAAGACCAACGCCTGATCGCCTGCAACCGTCGTTGCCTTTGCCGGGTCAGACTGCGCGCTCAGACGTTCATCGAGCAGGTAGCGCCAGGTGCCGAAGCTCTGTGCGCCGGTCAGCACATCGCCACGCTCTGGTCCGCCGGGCCAGCGCAGGATATAGGCGGGAGTGCCACGTAACCCGCGATTGCGCGCTTCTTCAATGTCGGCCTCAATCGCCTGCTCAGTCGCCGGGTTGCGCACGCACTCCTGAAGTGCGTCGGGGTCCAGTTCAAGCTCATCGCCATACCGGCGAAACACACGCTCCGATGCAGACGGATTGCCGCCCCACTCGCCATCGATGTATCCCTGGAACAACCGCTGGTGCATGGGCCAGAACCGCCCCTGTTGCGCGGCGCAGTGCGCATAGGCTGCTGCGACCCGCCCTGCCGGATGCTGCGGCAGCGGATTGTCGCGGAAGAGGTAGTAGACCTTGCCCGTCTCGATGTATTCCGCAATCAGTTGCGGTTTGGTGTCGCGCACAAATGACGCGCACGCCGGACACTCATAGTCGCTGTACTCGATAATGACCAGGGGCGCATTGGGATCGCCAAGCCCGCGTGGATCGGCGGCGCTCTGCGCCCGCACACGATCCGTCATCAGCACGGGTATCATCAGCAGACAGATGAAAAGCGCAGTCGCAGCGCGCCAGCGATGTGTCGTCATAATCGCCTCGTTATTGTTGTGACATCTCAATATGAAGACGCGCGAGGTGTACGGAATCGATGTTCAGTGAATACGATACCACGATGTGGGGGTGTGCTGCAACCCGGTTGCTGCCTGCGAGTGCGGTTATGAATTGACAGGAAGCGCCGTATCGTTTCCAGGAGCGCACGGATTTCCACGGGTTGAGACGGATTTGCACGGATCGATGGCCTTCCAACGTCATCGGATCCGCGGAAATCCGTCGCATCCACGTGAATCCGTGTTTCCCTCAGGCCGCGTCGTGCTCGCAGCCGGGTCACGGGCGCTGCCAGGCGCCCGCGGCGATGACGGTCACCTTGGTGCACCACGCGGTAGCGGGCGGCCTTCGCGGGTGGAAGGTGGCGTCCGGGCGCTGGGCGCCTGTCCAGGTGACCGTCATCTATTGGAAGCAATGAGGCGCTGGACAATCTCAATCGCTGCGACGACCCCATCCTCCGCCTGCGGCGACAGGGGCGCGCCGAGATCGAAACGGACTGCCGGAATATGGATCAGCCAGCCGTTCGGCGACTGGCCATACACTGCTGCGGTGAGTGAAAGAAGTCCTTCAGGGGAAGCAGTGTGCCACGTTGCGCTCCAGGTGGCGTCAGACGGTAGACGGGTCACTCGCACGATTGGACAGGCGCTTGCGTCGGCATCGATGAAAATAGCCGTATGCGCCCGCGCCAGAAGCGCTGCGTGTTCTGGCATCAACTGATGCACTGAGAGAACCTGCACATCCGGCAGCTCAAGCGCAGCAAGCCGCTCCGCCGCCGCGCGACCCGCCGCATCGTCGCCGTGCAGGTCGCTGCCGTAGCCAATAATAAGGACGCCGGGCGTAGACATTTGCGCGTCTGAGAACTGAGAACCAAGAACCGAGAACCGGTTAGGGGTTAAGGGTTAGTGGTTAGGAAGTCTTCCCACCTTCAACCTGTAACCTTTCCACCTGTAACCTTCCCACCTTTTCACCGCCGCACTTCGTCGAGCACCGTGCCGTCGGCGGCGACGAGCGTCACTACCAGCGGCATTGTTCCGGCGGCGTGCGTCGAGCAACTGAGGCACGGATCATAGGCGCGGATGCCCGCTTCCACCCGGTTCAACGCACCTTCGCTGATCCGGTCGCCCTTGACGTAATGCCGCGCGATCTGCGCGATTGTCCGATTCATCGCCAGGTTGTTATGTCCCGTCGCAATGATCAGGTTCACGCTCTGGATCAGACCGTGCGCATCGACGGTATAGTGGTGGAACAGGGTTCCACGCGGCGCTTCGCTCACGCCAATCCCCTCGAACTGATTGACCCCCGCCTCAGCGCGCAATCGCGGCGAGTCGAGGTCCGGGTCGTCGAGCAGCAGTGAAATGCGCTCCAGCGCTGCCAGAATTTCGACCAGGCGTGCGTAGTGGTAGTAGAACGATGAGGTGGCAATGCCGCCTGCGCGCTGCCGCATCTCGCCAAGCTCAGCGTCCGCCAGCAGGGTGCCAATGCGCGTGCAGATGTTCAGGCGCGCCAGCGGACCGACGCGGTACATCCCGGCGGGATACCCGCGCGCCCGATAGTAGGGCATCTTCAAATACGACCAGGGTTCCACCGCTTCGGCAATAATGTCGCGGTAGCGGGACGGCTCGACCTGATCGACGACAATCGCGCCGCCTGAATCCACCACGCGCAAACGTCCGTCGTAATGCTCCCACTCGCCATGAGGTCCCACCAGCCCCAGAAAGAGCGACGGGAAGTTGCCAAACGTCGCCACCTCGTCGTGGTGCGTATCGAGCAGAGCTTTGAAGCGACGAAGCGCGTCGAGCACGGTGGCGCGCGCTTCCGGCAGTCGCTGAGCGATCTCCGCGCGTTGTGCGGCGGTTGGCGCCGAACGAACGCCGCCGGGTACAGCCCATGCCGGGTGGATCTTGCTGCCGCCGAGCATGGCGATAATGTCCTGTCCGAACTGCCGCAAACGGATGCCCGCGCGCGCCAGGGTCGGATCGGCAGCCATCAGTCCGAAGACGTTGCGCTGTGCGGGATCGCTGTCAAAGCCAAGCAGCAGATCAGGGGCGCTCAGGTGAAAGAAACTGAGCGCGTGCGACTGCACGATCTGTCCCAGATTCATCAGACGCCGCAGTTTCTCGGCGGCAGGCGGAATGGTGACTGCGAGCAGCGCATCGCCAGCTTTGGCGGACGCCAGCAGATGACTGACCGGACAGATGCCGCAGATGCGCGCCGTGATGCCGGGCATTTCCCAGAATGGACGCCCTTCGCAGAAACGCTCGAAACCGCGAAACTCGGTGACATGGAAGCGCGCTTCCTGCACCTCGCCGTTGTCATCCAGATGAATGCTGATCTTCGCGTGTCCCTCGATCCGGGTAACCGGATCGATGAGGATCTGGCGGTTCATAGGCCTCTCAAGTCTTCACTAACCAAACTTGATCATCTCGCGGCCGGTCAGGCGGATCTCGCCGCCAGCGATGATCTGTTCAAGCAGCGCTCGAATGCGTGGCGCAGGCGGCGGACATCCGGGCAGATACACATCGACCGGAACGACTTTGTGCACCGGATAGACGTTGTTGAGCAGCCGCGGCACGATGCCGGGAGCGTGCGGGATACAACCGGCAATCTCAGCGCGCTCGACATAAATGGTGCGCAGCAACGCCTCCGGAGCGCCGAGCGGGTTGCGTAGCGCCGTGACATTGCCGGTGACCGCGCAATCGCCGAAAGCGACCAGGAGGCGCGTTCGCTCGCGCACCTGTCGAATCAGGTGCAGATTGTCCTCATTGGCGACGGCGCCTTCAACCAGCGCCACATCGACGCGCTCCGGGTATTCTTTCACGTCGGCGAGCGGGCTATAGACCAGGTCGATGTGCTGCGCCAGCTCGAAGAGCCACTCATCAAGATCGAGGAACGACATGTGGCACCCCGAACAGCCGCCAAGCCAGATTGTCGCCAGTCGTAACTTCTTCACGATGACCCTCGCACCTACCAGCGCTGTTCGCGCGCAGCGACGATATACGCAATCTTGTTGCGGTCGCGCTCCATTTCGCCGACCGTCGCGCCACGGCGGAAGATCGCGCCTGTCGGACAGGCAAGCACACATTTGCCACATGACGTACAGGTGCGCGACTCTCCCCAGGGCTGACGCATATCGGTAATTACCCGCGCATCGGCGCCGCGCCCCGCCACGTCCCAGGTGTGCACTCCTTCGACTTCATCACATACCCGCACGCAACGGGTGCAGAGCACACAGCGATTATGGTCGATTCCGAAGAGCGGGTGGGAAATATCAACGTCACAGCGCGGAAAGGCGTAATCGAAACGCACGTGATCCATGCCGACGGCAATCGCAAGGTCCTGCAGCTCGCAATGACCATTCGCAACGCAAACTGCGCATATGTGGTTTCGCTCGGCAAAGAGGAGTTCGATGATCATGCGGCGGTATTCGCGCAAACGCTCCGTATTGGTGCGCACGACCATCTCTTCCACCACTGGCGTCACACATGCCGGACGTAGTACGCGGCTGCCCTCGATCTCGACCAGGCAGAGCCGACATGCGCCGACAGGGCTCACACCATCGAGATAACAGAGCGTCGGAATGAAGATGCCGTGCTCACGCGCCGCCTGAAGGATGGTTTCCCCTTCCCG
This sequence comes from Roseiflexus sp., assembly GCA_025055265.1. Classification (GTDB taxonomy): domain Bacteria; phylum Chloroflexota; class Chloroflexia; order Chloroflexales; family Roseiflexaceae; genus Roseiflexus. Next base: position 860 of record JANWXL010000067.1, on the reverse strand, counting down.
CGCGCTGATTAGTTGATCATTGATGGTAAACGTTCGCGCAGCCATCGCTTTTCCCTTCCCAATCGCCTCCAACCCCTAACCCTTAACCCCTAACCCTTAACCCCTAACCCCTAACCCCTCACCAAAGCCTCATACTCCTCCCGGAAGTATTTCATCGTGCTCAACACCGGGTTCGGCGCCGACTGACCGAGACCACACAGGCTGGTTTCCTTCACCATGATGCAGAGGTGTTCGAGCCGCGCGAGATCGGCGGCGGTCGCCTGACCGGATCGGATGAGGTCGAGCATATGCAGCATCTGCGCGGTTCCTGCGCGGCACGGAATGCACTTGCCGCACGACTCGTCCTTGCAGAACTCCATGTAGAAGCGCGCGACATCAACCATATTGGTCGCCTCGTCCATCACCACCATTCCGCCCGACCCCATGATCGAGCCGACGCGCTGGAGCGATTCGTAGTCAACCGGCGTGTCGAGCAGTGCGGCGGGGATGCATCCGCCGGACGGTCCGCCCGTCTGTACCGCCTTGACCCTCCCTTCAGGCACGCCGCCTCCCATGTCTTCGACGATCTGACGCAGCGTGACCCCCATCGGCACTTCGATCAACCCAGTGTGACGGATTTTGCCGGTCAATGCAAAAACCTTCGTCCCTTTGCTCGTCTCTGCGCCGATCGAGGCGAACCATTCGGCGCCATTGCGAATGATTGGCGGGATGTTGGCGAAAGTCTCAACGTTGTTGACGAGCGTTGGCCTGCCCCACAGCCCGCTCTCGGCAGGATAGGGCGGACGCGGGCGCGGCTGACCGCGCCGACCTTCAATCGACGCCATGAGCGCCGTTTCTTCGCCGCACACGAACGCGCCAGC
>JANWXL010000012.1 GCA_025055265.1 Roseiflexus sp. | reverse complement strand
CGTTCGCCCGCTCTTCCAGTTCAACCAGCGCCTGCCGCAGTTCGCGCGTGCGTTCAGCGACCTGTGTTTCCAGGCTTGCCTGCAGCGTCCGCAATTCGCGGTTCGCCTGTTCGCTCTGCTGGAGCGCAGTTTTCAGGCGCGTGTTGTTTTGCCAGAAGAGTAACAAAATGATTGCGGTTGCGATGGCGACAAAGAACACGTTTAGAAGATCGAGAAACGCTCCGGTGATCGGTTCCAAAAGCTGCACGTATATGCCCAGGGCAGTGATCGTAGTCGCCAGGACGATCGTTCCCACGCTCATAATGCGGAGCATAGCCCGATCCAGATATGGCAGAGCAATAGCGGCAATTATCGTGGGAGCAAGCGTCAGCACAGGAAGCATCTCAGGAATCGTCAGTGTAATCAGAATGGCATATACAGCCATTGCGCTGCAGGTCAGGTAGACCGCAGCGGTTATCCGTGCACTGCGATTGAGCCAGATTGCCAGCAGCAGCGCGAACGCAATTGTGGCGGCGCATGCCGAAAATATCAGAAACCGGGGCTGCGAAAAGATCGTTCCTACAACAGCGTCGATAACCACGGTCGCGCAGGCTGCCACCAGAACCCATACCAGGAGTTGATGCAACTGTGCATCACCCCGAGTGCTGGTATCATTATTCGAGATCATGCTCACGCCCCTTGATTTGGAGATACCGGATCGCTTTTACGATACCGCATCGTAAATTATAGCAAACGTGCTTTTAGGAGCAATCAGGACTGGAAAGGATGACTGTCATGCGTATCGTCTCGCTTCTTCCCTCGGCGACTGAAATTGTGTGTGAACTGGGTCTGGCGGATCTGCTCGTCGGCGTCTCGCACGAATGCGACTATCCGCCGGATGTCGTCGCCGATCTGCCGCGGGTGACCCGTTCCGCCATTCCGCACGGTCTGTCGAGCGCTGAGATTGATCAGGTTGTCAGCGCGCGTCTGGCGCGCGGCGAAAGCCTCTATCTGCTCGAAGAAACGCTCCTCGCCGAACTGCAGCCCGATCTGGTGATCACCCAGGAATTGTGCGATGTCTGCGCCGTGTCGTTCGCCGATGTCTGCACCCTGGCAGCGCGGTTGCCGGGCAATCCGCGCGTGGTGTCGCTAGCGCCGCCAAACCTTGAGAGCATCTTCGGCGATGTGCTGACGATCGCTGAAGCAGTAGGCATGCCGGAACGCGGTCGGCGACTCACCGAACGTCTGCGCCAGCGACTGGACCACGTGCATCGCGCAGTCGTCGGGCAGCCGCGCCCTGGCGTTGTGGCGCTGGAGTGGCTCGATCCGCCGTTCATCGGCGGGCATTGGGTCCCGGAGATGATCCATCTGGCGGGAGGGCGCGACCTGCTCGGTCGTGCGGGGGA
>JANWXL010000603.1 GCA_025055265.1 Roseiflexus sp. | reverse complement strand
ATTCAGCACGGTTTGCGTCTGGCGCGCGATCGGCAGATGCAGTTCGACCTGCTGAGTGAACAGGAGTCGATCCTGCACGACCACGGATTGCGCGCTGAGCAGGCGACCGTCCTGGCGGCGCTGGATCGCCTTGTTGACCAGTCGCCCGATCATCCCGAATGGCGCGCCGAAATCTATCGCAAACGCGGACAATATGCGCTGGCACGCAATGCGTGGGAAGAAGCGGTGGAGGCATTGCAACGGGCGGCAACGCTCACTTTGCACAATGACGGCGAGATCCTGTGTCTCCTTGCTCGTGCGCTGATGCATGCGCAGCGATGGAATGAAGCCAGCGACATCGTGCAGCGCGCCCTATCGCTGGCGCAACAGCGGAACGACCGTGATGCGCTGGTGCGCGGCTGGCTGACGTGCGCAGATGTCGAACAGGGGCGTGAACGCTACGATGCTGCTGAACACGCGCTGAAACAGGCCGTCCACGCGGCAGGGCGTGCGTCGCCAATGTTGCCGCATCTGATGCTGGCGCTGGGCAACCTGACCGCAGTACGCAACGATTTTGACAGTGCGCTGATGTATGCTCAGGAGGCGCAGCGGTTGTTTGCGCAGCGCGGTCTGCCCGACAGCGAGGCGTCTGCCAGCGTTCTGATGGCGCGGATGCTCGCGCGTCTGGGTCGTCTGGACGAAGCGCTGGCAGCGTATCAGTCTGCATATGCTGGCTATGCCGCCCTTGACCTGCGGCAGGGGATGGCTGCCAGCCGCGTGAATATGAGCGTCCTGGCGCTGCGCGTGGGGGAATTCGAGCAGGGCATCAGTATGGCGCAGGATGCCTATCATCTATTCCGATCTATCAATGATGCGCGCGGTCTGTGTGTGGCAGCCAGCAACATCGGCGCAGCTCTGGTCTGGATGGGACGCGGCGCCGAAGCCGAGATCTGGCTGCGCGAATCATACGAGCGCGCTACGGCGCTCAATTTGTCTGCGCAGCAGGCGGCGGCGCTGGCAAACCTGGGAGCCGCTGTGCTGCAACAGGGGCGCGCTGCCGAGGCGCGGCCGTTGATGGAACAGGGGCTGGCGCTGCGCGAGGCGCAGGGGCATGTTGATGTGAGCATTGACCGCGCATTCCTGGCGATTGCCTGTCTGCATCTGGGCGATATTGACGCCGCGGACGCCCACAGTGCGCGCGCTCTGGACGACCTGAAGCGCGTACCGCAGGTCGAAAATCCGCAGCAGGTGTGGTTTGCCCGGGCACAAATCCTCCGTGCCCAGGGACGGCTAGACGAAGCCAGAGATGCCCTGGCATCCGCCCTTGACTGTCTG
>JANWXL010000582.1 GCA_025055265.1 Roseiflexus sp. | reverse complement strand
GTGTATCTGGCGCTCGACGCCGACGCTGCGGGCGTGCGGGCGACGCTCAAGGGGTTGCAGGCGCTCCAGAGCCAGCCGGAAGGCGAATTGACCGCCGTGATCTCGCCGCAGGGGGTGATCGGGCTTCAGCGTCGCCAGGATGTGGAAATCATGATCCTGACGCTTCCCGATGGGAAAGACCCTGATGACGTCATCCGGGAAGACCCGAACCAGTGGCGTGCAGCGCTGGCGGCGGCGCGTCCGGCCATGGATTTCTACATCGAGACGCTGACGTCTGACCTGGATCTGTCAAGCGGTCGCGGGAAGGCGGATGCCGTTGAGCGAATCGCACCGTTGCTTGACCAGATTGCCAATCCGGTCGAGCAGGCGCACTACATTCAGCAACTGGCGCGACTGATCGACGTTGAGGAACGGTATATACTTGCAGCGCTGAGAGGCAAGGCGCGCCAGGAAGGTCAGCGCCGTTCGCCAGACCAGACGCGCGCTGCAACCATCCCGGCACAGCCATCCAGTGAGGCGCCACAGCGCCATGGCGAAGCAGCGCCATCGCCTCCAACGCAGGAGGAACATCTGCTGGGCTGGATCATTCGTTACCCGGCAGCCCGCGCAGCCGTGGAAGAAAAACTCCACCGCGACCTGGCGCCATACCCGGCGCTCCAATCGCTGATGAGCGGCACAGTTGACGAGTTGTTCACCAGCGATGAGTGTCGCGCACTGTGGCGTAAGTGGATTGTTGCCCCTGCCGACAGTGACCCGGATGCATGGGCAACCAGCCTGTCTGCGCCTCTCGATGCAGTGGCGCAGCGTGTGCTGGGGTTGCACGCGCCGCAATCTCAGGCGTATCGGATTGTCAACGATGCAATGGAATGTGCTACAATCCTTCAGCGCGACGTTGCAAAACGCTGGCTTGTCCAGATCGCGCGCATGCAGGCGGAGACGACCAGCGAGGCGGAGCGGGAAACCCTGCTCGACCAGCTGGTGCAGATCAAACAATTTATCAATATGCTGAGCATCCCACGCCGCAGTTCAGCATATGCCGACCTGCACGCCCTGCATGGGCTCTGACAGGTGCGGCATCGGATGATTCGCTGCCGGGTAAAGGAAACGTTCCTGAAGCAGATACGTGATACGCGACGATGGGCGCATCTCTGCCGCCAGGTCTTCTCAGCGCTGCAAACGCGAGCAAAGAGTTCTTCAGTCACGCTGACAAGGAAGGCAGTGGTTGCCTGCGGAGGTTTCGATGGAAAAACCGAACGAGCCACTTCTGGAAGATGATCTCCTGCTGGATGATCTGGACGATGACATTGCCAGCGCCGCCCGTGAACCCGAAGAAGAGCCGCAGACGATCACGAGTCTGAACGATCTGCTGGCAATAGGAAAGCAGCGCGGATTTGTCACCGAAGGCGAAATTGCGCAACTCCTCGCGGGCAGCGACGCCGACAGCGACCGTCTGGCGGAGATTCAGCAGGCGCTCCAGTCGGCGGGCATCGCCACGCGCGATGAGATGATCGCCGGCGGCGCGGATGTCGATGTCCGCTTCGAGGAAGAGGGCGATTTTGATGATTTGAGCGTTGAAGGCATTAGCATCAACGACACAGTGCGCATGTATCTGCGCGAAATCGGACGGGTGCCGCTGCTGACCGCACGCCAGGAAACTCTGCTGGCGCAAAAGATCGAAATTGGCGAATACCTTGAATCGTACCGCACCCAACTGGCGGCCGACTGGCGCCCCGAGCAGATCGACTCCGTCGGAGCGCAAATGTATCAACGTCTGCTCAAGACCTGGCCCGTGGTTGAAGATGCCATTCGACTGCTCTACACGGTGGTCGAGCAACCGCTGCCCGATCCGCTGACCCCTGGGTGCCTGCGCGATGTCTCTGCTATTCAGGAGCGCATGACGTTTGAACAGCGCCAGTTGTTCGATAAGCGCCGCAATGAACTGATCAAACAGCACCGCATGACGGCGGAGCAGTTTGATCAGACCTTCGCCCAGGCGACAATTATTTTCTCGCTCCTGCCCGCCGCCGTTCAGCAACGGCTGGCTGCATCCACCGACTGGCCCTCCGTCGAGGAGGTGCAGCAGATGTGCGCCGATGTGCGTGATCAGCTCTGGCGTGATTGGAACCTCGCTATCGAGCAGGGCAAAACGGCGCGCGAGGATTTGACCCAGGCGAACCTGCGGCTGGTGGTGTCGGTGGCGAAAAAGTATATCGGGCGCGGGTTGCAACTCCTCGACCTGATCCAGGAGGGGAATGTCGGGCTGATCCGCGCGGTCGAAAAGTTCGACTACCGTAAAGGGTTCAAGTTCTCGACATACGCAACCTGGTGGATTCGCCAGGCGATCACCCGCGCCATCGCTGATCAGGCGCGGACGATCCGCATACCGGTGCATATGGTCGAGACGATCAACCGCCTGATGCGCGAAAGCCGCCGTATGCTCCAGGAGTTAGGGCGCGAACCAACCGATGAGGAACTGTCGCGTGCGCTGGGCATCCCGGTGGACAAGGTACGATCAATCCGCAAAACCTCGCTCGAACCGGTTTCGCTCGAAACGCCGGTCGGTCAGGAGGAAGACAGTCAGCTCGGCGATTTTATCGAGGACTCAAAAGTGCTCGCACCTTCCGATGCCGCCAGTCATCAGATGCTGCGTGAGCAGGTTGAGCAGGTGCTGAACCAACTGACTGAACGTGAACGTCGCGTCCTTCAATTGCGCTTCGGTCTTGAAGATGGTCATAGCCGCACCCTCGAAGAAGTCGGCAAAGAGTTCGGTGTCACCCGTGAGCGTATTCGCCAGATCGAGGTGAAGGCGCTGCGGAAACTGCGTCATCCTCGCCTCGGCAAGAAACTTCGCGATTATCTCGAATAGGGGGCGTGGCAGGTCTCCCGGCGCCGGGCGCCTTCCCGCGCCAGATGCCCCGTGGTGTGTCCGTGTACGACTTCGAGGAGTTAGACTTCTACGAACTGCTCGGCGTGTCGCGTTCGGCGTCGCCGGAGGAGATCAAGCGCGCATACCGGCGTGAGATTGCCAGGTATCATCCCGACCGGTATGCTAACGCCAGCCCTGAAGACCTTGAGTACGCGCGCCGCCGCAGTCAGTTGCTGACCGAGGCGTATGCGACGTTGAGCAACCCGTCTGCGCGGAGCGCCTACAATCTCGACCGCCGCCGCCAATCTATCCGAAAGCCGTCACCGCCAGCGCCGTCGCCGCCGCCGCCAACTCAGCGCGACCATCAGGCGGAACTCTACCAGCAGGCGCGCGACCACTTTGAGGCGGGACGGTACATGCAGGCAATTGCGGCGTTGCGCCAGTTGCACCAGATCAATCCATTTTACCGCGATAGCGCTGAACTGCTGGCGGATGCCGAGTCCCGGCTACAGGATCGTGCCGCAGGAAAACGCTCCGTTGCGACGCCGGGGACAACCCGACGGCGGCTGACCCTGATCGCTGGAGCGGTCGCAGTTGTTATTCTGGTCAGCAGCACGATCTGGTGGCTGGGATCACAAAACGCACCGCGCTCCGCCGATGCCGGTACGGGAGCGATCGTCACATCCAACGCTCTCCCATCATCGACGCCGGTCGAACCAACGCCGACAGTATCGTCGCCCACAGTTCCGCCAGCCACGCCGACGAACCCTCCCACGCCTGCGCCGTTTTCGGAAGCGACTGCTGCGCCACCGACTCCCACGGCGCGAGAGTTATCAGCCACCCCGACGCCGACCCCGCTTCCGCCATCGCCCGAAGCAGAAGGCGCTCTCCTCCTGCGCGACGATACGTTTGCCCGGGGATGGGCATCGGTGCGCCGTACAATGTGGAGCGTCGGACCACGTGACGGACGGTATCGCGTCACCGCTGAAGCGCAGGTGGGTGTGATCTGGAGTTACCGCAGCGTGTCGAGCAGCAACATTCGCATGAACGTTGATGTTGAAGTTGTCGAAGGCGCAGGAGGGGTCATCCTTCGGTTTCGCAACGAACAGAACTATCTGATCTTCACGGTGGCGCCGCAAACGGGAAACTTCTTTCTCGAGCAGATGCGCGACGGAACACTGACTACGGTGGTTAGCGGCACACGTGACGATCTCCGCTTTCCTGACGGACGGTTTCGCATCGACGCACGCCTCCGCGGCAGCCAGGTCAGCGTTGCTGTTAATGGGCAGGTCGTTGTAGAGACCGACGTTCCCTCTCTGCCAACCGCTGCGCGCTTCGGGCTGGCAGTGGTTGCACGAGAAACGCGCAGCGAGGCCTGGTTCGATAATCTGGAAATTCGAGCATTGCCCTGATGATACGCCGTTATGCGCGCCTGACCCGTTCGACCGGGCATTCGTCCGGTCCGCGTAGGCGCTTGTTGATCTTCCTGCTCATCGCTGCATTATGTGTCAGCACCTGTGGTTCGGCGAATGATCCGCAGTCCGGCATCCTTCCGCCGGTCACGGCTGAGGGTGAGCGCCTGCGAGCCGGAGGACGCGACTTCGAGGTGCGCGGCGTTAACTATATTCGCCCGACCGGTGATGACGAACGTCAGTGCTGGACGCTCCAGTTCGGCGCTGACATCAACTGCCCCTGGCGTATGTCAGCCATCGAAGCCGATTTCGACGCCATGCGCGCACGCGGGGTCAATACCGTGCGCATTTTTCTCAACTACTATGTCTTCGGCGGTCAGCGCGAAGCCGACGCTTCCTACCAGAAGAGCGACGCTCTGCGCCATCTGGAAGAGTTCATTGCTGCGGCAAATCAGCGCGGCCTCTACGTTCTGCCGGTGCTGCTCGTCGAGTACCCGCAGGATCAGTTTGGACCGGAGTACTACGAACGGGCGCTCGAATGGCACGTGCGACCGCTGGTGCGCCATTTCGCTGGCAGACCCGGCATCCTGGCGTGGGATCTGTTCAACGAACCGGATATCGGCAGTCCAGTCGATGTGCGCTGCTGGGACTGGGACAACGCCGATTTTCCACTTTGCTTCCCGCTTGCTGAGGAGCGCCAGCGGTTCGTGCGCGTTGTCCACGACGAGGTGAAGCGCCTCGATCCCGAACGGTTGACGACGGTAGGCATGGCGTTTGCGAAGAGTTACTTTGAACCAGCCGAGGCAGCGATTCGCATGGCGGACGTAGTCGATTTTTACACGTTCCATTACTACGACAATGAACCCTACGACAGCGGGCGCTACCGGCAGCACTGGTACTATGGCGCAGGGTTCCCTGCCGACCTGCGACGCGCTATCGACGAACTTCACGCGCTTGGTCTGCGAAAGCCGGTGGTGGTGACCGAACTCGGGTTTCCGACCGGTCCGGGCGCCACGCGCACACTCGACGACCTGCGCCGTGAACAGCGGATCGCCCTGCAAACCATCCGCAACGCGCGTGGCGCAGGCGTCGTGCTCTGGTCGTTCCAATC
>JANWXL010000579.1 GCA_025055265.1 Roseiflexus sp. | reverse complement strand
GGAAAATGTTCCGGTATTCCTGGGCGCTGCGGGCTAAAGCCCTGGCTGAGATCGTGAAAGCCCCTCTGGGGCTTCCACGTCCTGAGCGAGGGCTTTAGCCCGTAGCTCAGAGGGCGCGCAGCTTGGCAGCACAGGTATACCGGATTTATTTCTTAATCCTCATCAACCGCCGGGCAGGCAGGCGCACAGCGGAATATGTATTCAAAATCCATAAGGTGGCAGGCGTACCAGCCAGGCGGGCAGCGCCAGCGCAGATGACCGTCACCTAGACTGGCAGGCATACCGACCAGGCAGGTGGCGCCAGCAGGGGTGCGTGACCGCCAGCACCTCATCTGGCGTAGGTGACGGTCATCATCGGAGGGGTCAATGCTCCAGATGGTACGGCACGCTCGTCACCACTTTGCCGCGGCTGAAGAAGAGCGCGGCTTTGAGTTGCAGTCCGGTCTGGTTGTGGAGCACGTGTTGCCACCACTTCGAGGGCACGAACTCCGGCAGGATGATCGTCAGCACGTCGTCGTCGTAGCGCGCTTCGACTTCGTCGATGTACTGGAGCAGCGGCTGCGTTAGTGAGCGGTACGGCGACGGCAGAATGACCAGCGGAATGCCGCATCCCCACTCGTTCCATTTGCGCCTGATCTTCTCTGTATCTTCCGCGTCGAGATCAACGTACACTGCCGTCACATTGTCGGGCGCGATCGACAATGCGTATTGCAACGCGGGGATCACGCCACGGTGAACGCCGCTGACCAGTACCAGCGCCGTGTGACGCCGCACCGGCGAGGGGCGTGGCGCGCCTTCGAGCGACAACTGCTCCGCGACTGCGACGTAGTGGTTGTGGATGTGCAGCAGCACAATCACCATAACCGGAATGAGCAGCAGCACGGCCCATGCTCCTTCGCGGAACTTCGTCACTGCCAGCACCAGCATCACAATGCCGGTCATCAGCGCGCCGAAGCCGTTGATCATGGCGCTGCGGCGCCATCCCGGCGTCTTTTCCCGCCGCCAGCGCTGCACCATGCCAATCTGCGAGATGGTAAATGAGATGAAAACGCCAACGGCGTAGAGCGGCAACAATGCCTGTTCACGCGCATGGAAGGCGACAACCAGGATCGACGCGATCAGCCCCAGCGCCACGATGCCGTTCGAGAAGACCAGCCGGTCGCCGCGCTGGGTGAACTGGCGCGGAAAATAGCGGTCACGCGCCAGGAAGTACGCCAGGCGCGGGAAATCGGCGAAGGCGGTGTTCGATGCCAGTACCAGGATCGCCATCGTCGCTATCTGGAGCAGGAAGTAGAATGGCGATCCTGCGCCGAAAATGGCGCGCGCGAGTTGCGAGTTCGCTGTTTCCGGCTCGTGACTGCCGTCGGGAATGATGTGATAGGCATTTGCCAGTACGGTGATGCCGAGGAACATGGCGATGAGCAGTACGGCCATGATCGCCAGCGTGATCGTGGCATTGCGCGCCTCTGGCTTCTTGAAGGCCGGCACGCCGTCGGCAATCGCTTCGATGCCGGTCAACGCCGTGCATCCTGCTGCAAATGCGCGCAAAATCAGGAACAATGAGAGCGCACTGGTCTCTGCGGGCAGGTGCGGCGTGTGCGGCGGCGGTGCAGGCGTCACATTGCCAGTGACGACGTTCAGCAATCCTGTGCCAATCAAAAGGAACATGCTGGCGACAAAGGTGTACGTCGGAATGGCGAACATGGCGCCCGATTCTTTGACGCCGCGCAGATTTGCCAGGCTGACCAGACCGATCAACCCGACCGCCAGTTCGACGCGGTACGGTTCCAGCACGGGCCAGGCGGAGGTGATCGCTGCCACCCCTGCCGACATACTGACCGCAACGGTCAAAATGTAGTCGATCAGCAGCGCCGACGCCGCCGTGAGCGACGGGATCGTTCCCAGGTTTTCCCGCGCGACGATGTAGGTGCCGCCTCCCTGCGGATAGGCTTTGATTGTCTGGCTGTAGGAAAATGCGACGGTCATCAACAGCACGGCAATGCCGAGCGCGAGCGGGGTGGCGAGCCAGAGCGCCGCCGCGCCAGCCGCCGAAAGGACGATCAGGATCGCCTCAGTGGCGTATGCCGTCGATGAAAGTGCGTCGGACGAGAAAACGGCAAGCGCCAGACGCTTGGGCAATCGTTCATGGACTAACTGTTCGTTGGCGAGCGGTCGGCCAACGACCAGGCGTTTGAGTTCTGCAATCATATGCTATCGTTGCTCCCTCACATCGGTTGCACAACCAGAGGGAATTCGGTATCGAACAAAAAACGGTCCGCGCTGCGGGGATCATCGTCGCTGATCACCACGCGCCGACCGCGCTGTTCACTTTCAGGACTCTGCTCGGGCTTCGGAGATTCTGCTGGCTTCTTTCCAAATACAGGCGACGCTCTTCTCGAAAACGCCGCCGGGGAATAATTCCCCTTTGCGTTTCCAGATCATAGCACGCGGCACGAGAAAGAACAAGGGAAGAAACTGCTATCCCTGAGTGACGGTATCGCTACTCTTCGAGCGCATCCGCCAACACTTCGGCAAGATGCCGCGCACGTCGTCCAGTACCATCGGCAATCTGCTGGCGACAACTGGTTCCCATCGCAACGATCCCGGCATCGGCAGGCAGTGCGCGCACTGCCGGGAAGAGCGCCCGCTCGCCGATCTTCTGCGAAATGGCGTAATGCTCCACTTCGTACCCGAAAGAACCCGCCATGCCGCAACAGCCGCTATCAACCTCGCGCACGTCGGCGCCGGGGATCATGCGGAGCAGCGCCAGTGCGTGATGGCTGCCAATCAGCGCCTTCTGGTGGCAGTGACCGTGAAACAGATACCGGCGCGGCGCCTGTTCGCGGAAGCGCAATGTTGCACGACCAGCGCGCACCTCGCGCGCCAGGAACTCGTCGAACAGGAACGACATCTGCGCCAGTGTCGCGGTGCGCGAATCATCGAGCAGGTCGGGATATTCGTCGCGGAAGGTCAGGATGCAACTCGGCTCAAGACCAACGATTGGAATGCCTGCGGCGGCGTAGGGTCCCAGCGCGTCAAGCTGGCGTTGCGCCAGCGCCTTGACCTCTTTCAGCAACCCCTTTGAGATCTGCGGACGTCCGCAACAAATGCGGCGCGTCGGCAGGAGCACGCGGTATCCGGCGGCTTCCAGCACGCGCACCGCTGCCTGTGCGATGTGCGGATCGTTGTAGTCGGCGAAGGTGTCGGGAAAGAGCACAACTGAGGGACGGTCGGCATCGACCGACTCCTGGCGGCTGGCAAACCAGCAGTGGAATGGCTGCGGCGCGAACAGCGGCAGGCGGCGATAGCGACTGACGCCGATCAGCCTTTCCTGGAGCGGCGAAACGAACGGCAGTGTGAGCAGACGGTTCGCCAGCGGCGCCAGGCGGCTGCCCAGTTCGTTGATCGTTCGGATGTTGCCGAAGATGCGCGACCGCAGTGGGACGCCATGCTGCTCATAGTAGATTGACAGCCACTCCGATTTCAGGCGCGTCATATTGACCCGCGACGGGCACTCGCCAGTGCATCCTTTGCATTCCAGGCAGAGGTCCATGACCTCTTTCATCCGCGCGCTGGTGAGTGCGTCGAGCGGAAGCGCGCCGGAAAAGACCATGCGCAGCGCATTCGCGCGACCACGTGTTGAGTGTTCTTCATCGCGCGTCACCATATAACTGGGGCACATGGTGCCGCCAGCGACTTTGCGGCACAGACCATTGCCGTTGCACAACTCGACTGCGCCGACGATACCGCCGGTGTCGCTGAAATGGAAGTGGGTATGCAACCGGATCGGATGGTAGTGCTCCCCGTAGCGCAGGTTGCGATCCATCGGCGGGGCATCGACGATTTTGCCGGGGTTGAAGATGTCGTAGGGATCGAATGTGTGCTTGATCTCACGAAACGCCTCGTACAACGTTTCGCCGAACAACTCACGGTTGAACTCCGCGCGCAGCATGCCGTCCCCGTGTTCGCCGGAGAGCGCGCCGCCGAACTCGATCACCAGGTCTTTGACCTGCTCCGCAATCGCGCGCATCTTGCGCACATCATCGGCATTCTTCAGGTTGAGCAGCGGACGGGCATGGATGACGCCGACGCTGGCGTGCCCATAAAAGGCGACCTGCACGCCGTGCGCGTGGCAGATGTCGCGGAAGCGCCGCAGGTAGACGTTCAACTTCTCCGGCGGCACAGCGGAGTCCTCAACGAACGTCTCGGGTTTCAGGGCGGGCGAGAGGGATTGGAGCAACGGCAGACCCGCCTTGCGCACCGCCAGTACCGCGTTCTTCTGGCGAGCGTCAACGATAGGGGTGATGGCGCTGCACCGCGAGCGCAGATGCTGTTCCAGCCGCGACAGGCTGACGCGCACCTCATCGTCGGTTGCGCCAAAGAACTCGACCTGCAGCAGCGCACCCGGCGTTCCCTGGACGAACATCGCCAGATGCTGAGCATATTCGCGGGATTTGCGCGCCAGATCAAGCAGGATGTCGTCCATCAGTTCGACGGCGGCTGGCTGGCATTCCAGACAGGGCACCACCGCATCGAGCGCGGCATCAAGCGTCTCGAACTCCAGAATGGCAATGGCGGTATGC
>JANWXL010000553.1 GCA_025055265.1 Roseiflexus sp. | reverse complement strand
GGCAAATCAGTGCGATCCTGCCACATGCCGCGCGCTTGTTGGAGTAATGCCCGGCGGTGAGTTTCCTGATATTGTGCCAGGAACTGTGTTACCGCGTCGTGCAACAGTTCCTCTGGAGTTTTTCCAGTTTGTTGGGCGATGACGCGCAGAGAGTTCAGTTCCTGTTCTGTTAGTGTAATCGTAGTTGTCTCCACAGCGCTACCTCTTCAGCGTTTTTCTATCAAACGCACTCCGCCTCGTAAGCAAGAATGCGTCGAACTTCGCCGAAAGCATAGAACACGACCATCTTATCTGTCAATGTTCCGGCGACAGACGCCGGCTTCATGGTACACTGAAAAGGAAACATTTGCTGATCGCACATAGGAGGCGTCTGTGAAGCGATACATGAAACCATCGGACGAAGAGCTGCGGCGGCGGTTGACGCCTGAGCAGTATGAAGTGACGCAGCACGAAGGCACTGAGCCGCCGTTCCAGAATGCCTACTGGAACAACAAGGCGCATGGCATTTACGTGGATGTTGTTTCGGGCGAGCCGTTGTTCAGTTCGCTCGACAAGTACGACTCAGGCACCGGCTGGCCCAGCTTTACAAAGCCGCTCGAACCGGGCAACATCGTCACCCGTGAGGACCGCAAACTCTGGATGGTGCGCACCGAGGTGCGCTCCAAACACGGCGACTCGCACCTTGGGCACGTGTTCGATGACGGTCCCGCACCCACAGGTCTGCGCTACTGTATCAACTCAGCGGCGCTGCGCTTCATTCCGGTTGAAAAACTGGAAGAGGAAGGGTACGGCGAATATCTGCCGCTCTTTGAGGAAGTATTGAAGAAAGGCGGCAAAACGGGCCAGTAATCATGTCCACAGGCGTCCCTGCTCAGCGCCATTATCGATAGTGCGCTCGACGTAAGGAACGCCAAGATGTTCATAGGCGCGCCGCGTGGCGATCCGACCGCGCGGCGTGCGCTGCAAAAACCCGAGTTGCAGCAGGAACGGCTCGTATACGTCCTCGATGGCATCGACCTCTTCAGCGAGCGACGCAGCCAGCGTTGAAAGCCCGACCGGTCCCCCGCCGAACAGTTCGATAATGGCGCGCAACAGCCGTCGGTCGTTCTCGTCGAGCCCCAAGTGATCGACCTCCAGTTTCGCCAGCGCATCGCGCGCCACCTCAAGCGTAATCACCCCGTCGCCGATGACCTGGGCATAGTCGCGCACGCGACGCAACAACCGGTTGACGATGCGCGGCGTGCCGCGCGCCCGCGCCGCAATCTCGCGCGCCCCTTCCGACGTACACGCTACCCCCAGAATGCGCGCCGAACGCATCACGATCTCGTAGAGCGCATCAACCGAGTAAAACTCGAGCCGATGGACCGCCCCGAAGCGATCGCGCAGCGGCGAGGTCAGCAGCGCCAGGCGCGTGGTGGCGCCGACAACCGTGAAGCGCGGCAGTTTCAGGCGCAGGCTGCGCGCCCCCGGTCCCTTCCCGACCATGATGTCGAGCGCGAAATCCTCCATCGCCGGGTAGAGGACTTCTTCAATAGCCCGGTTCAGACGGTGAATCTCGTCGATGAACAGAATGTCGTCCTTCTGAAGATTGGTCAGCAGCGCGGCAAGGTCGCCAGCCCGCTCGATAGCGGGTCCCGACGTCAACTTGATGTTGACCCCCATTTCATTGGCGAGCACGCCCGCCAGGCTCGTCTTCCCCAACCCTGGCGGACCGTAGAGCAGGGTGTGATCAAGCGGCTCGCCGCGCCCTTTGGCGGCGGCGATCGCAATGCGCAATTGCTCGACGACCTTTTCCTGACCGATGAACTCGGCGAGACGACGGGGACGCAGACTCTTCTCGATCTGCTGGTCTTCTTCGCCTGCCCTGGGAGTGACGACCCGCTCGTTGCTCATAGGCGCCTCCGCACACGTGTGCGGTCATTATACCACATCGCTCTGTGCGGGAAGGGCGTGTGCTATAATACCCCGCGCCTGTTTGCATTCCGGAGGACGACCATGCCCACCCTGCGCGCGCGCGATCTCGCGCCCGACCTGATCCTGTTCAATGGCGCCATTACCACGTTTGACCGCGAAATGTCCCGTTGCTCCGCAATCGCATGCAAGGATGGAAGGGTTGTGGCCATTGGCGACGACGCCGACGTGCGGGCGCTCGCCGGTCCGCGCACGGAGCAGATCGATCTTGGCGGACGCACCGTGGTCCCTGGCTTCAACGACGCGCATAACCATATGCTCGAGCTGGGTGTCAAGTTTACCCGCCTGCAACTTGAGCATTGCACCTCGATCGCAGAAATGGTCGCCATGGTGCGCGAAGCGGCAGCGCGAACGCCGCATGGCGAGTGGATCATCGGCGAGGGGTGGAATGAGTCGCTCTTTGCCGAGGGACGTCTGCCCAACTGCCTCGATCTCGATGCTGCAACGACCGATCATCCGGTGCTGTTGAAACGCTTCTTCAACATTGATGTCGTAAACAGTCGGGCGCTCGAACTGGCTGGCGTGCATGCGTCAACGCCCGATCCGCAGGGAGGCAGGATCGAGCGATTTGCCGACGGTTCGCCGAGCGGAGTCCTGCGCGCCTCTGCCAAGCTCTTCTGCCGACGCCTGATCGCCGACCCGACTCCCGACCAGGCGGTTGATGCGCTGGAAGCCGCCGGTCGCGCGTATCTGGCGGTTGGCATCACCAGCATTCTCGATCCGGGGCTGCGTCCCTGGGAAATGCGCGCCTATCTGGATGCCCGGCGTGCGGGTCGATTGCTGGTGCGCGTCAATCTCATGCCCTCGTGGCACGGCTTCCGCGAGGACGAAACCGTCGAACAGCTCGACGCACGCGCCGCTGAATTGGGCGTCTACAGCGGATTGGGCGATCCCTGGCTCAGCCTGGGCGGGTTGAAAATGGCGATCGACGGCGGTACGACCAGCCATACCGCCTGGATGTTCCAACCGTTTGTCGGCGAAGACCAGGTTTACGATTACAACCGACTCGATCCGGAAGACCTGCGCGAGTTCTTTGCCTGCGGGCACGCGCTGGGATGGGACATCGGCATCCACGCCATCGGCGATCGGGCGCATCACGAGGCGGCCCGCGCATTCGCCGAGGTGATCGAAGCCTCGCCGCGCAAGGATCACCGGCACAACCTGATCCACGCTTATTTTGCAACCGAAGAGAGTCTGCAGCACATGGCAAAACACCGGCTCGCCGCCGTCATCCAGCCGACATTTATCTACTACGAGGGCGATGATCTTTTCCGCGATGTCGGTGAGCGTCTGGCGCACCAGTACAAACCAGCGCGAACGTATCTCGATCGCGGCATTCCGGTCGTCGCAACCAGTGACATTCCCAGCACGGTGCACTACAACCCGATGATCAGCCTCTACAGCCTGGTGACGCGCAAAACGTGGAAAGGAACGCTGATCGCGCCACAGGAAGCCATCACCCGCGAAGAAGCCCTGTACGCCTGCACGGCGGCTGGCGCCTGGCTGACTCGTGAAGAGCAGATCAAAGGGCGACTGTCGCCCGGCTTTCTGGCGGATATGGCGGTGCTCGACCGTGATTACTTCACCTGCCCGGAAGAGGAGATTAAGGAGATTCGGGTGGAGATGACGATCATTGACGGACGGGTGGCATATCAGCGCGCCTGATGGAAATGGGAGAACGGCAGTGCTGCGACGATCCTCGTCTTCCGGGCTGTTGACTACGCGCCCGGCGTCGCTCGACGATCAGCAAACCGTGCTACGCCTGATTGATGACGCTGACCGCTGGTTTATAACGGTCAGCGTTGATGAAGCTACCGGGTTGCTCGCTGGCGCCCCGGCGCTGCTGCTCCTTGCTGACGGCAGACCGTGCGGCGTGATCATTGCTGATTGGGTGAATGATGGAGTGACGTGGGTGCGCGTGCTGGCGTTGAGCAGCGGGTTGTCGACGTCGCCTGCCCTCGACGCCTTGCTGCCGCCATTCTATGCGACTCTGCATGCCAGAGGCGTCACAAAGGTCTATGTCGCCTGTCACGAACCTGCCGACACCTGGCTGATCCTGGCGCTGCGTCGTGCAGGCTATGTTCACGACACTGATGTGATCGTCTATGAAAAGACGCGCATGAGCGTTCCGACGCACGGCAACCTGGCAGTGCGGGTGCGTGCCGCAACAACGGGCGATATTCCGGCAATCCTGGCGGTGGACGCGCAGTGTTTCAGCGCTGAGTGGCGCAAAGACGATGTTCAGATCGGGCTGGCGCTACGCGAAGCGGCCCGCTTCCTGGTTGTCGAGGACGAGACGGGAGTCATTGGCTACGCTTTCGTGACAGCGCACCACGACAGGCGACTGATCCATCTGGTGCGCATCGCTGTTCTGCCGGATCGGCAGCGGCAGGGCATTGGCGCGCGTCTGTTGTATGAGGTAGTCGCCTATGCCGCTGCTACCGGCGCTGAAACGATCACCCTGAACACGCAGACGTACAATCGCAACGCCCGTCGTCTTTACGAGCGGTTTGGCTTCCGGCGCACCGGCGATCGGCAGATTATTCTGCGACGCGATCTTTGAAGCGAACGCACGCCTCGATGAAGTGGCGGAACAGCGTGTGCCAGCGCGGATCGGTCTCGCTCTGCAACGCCTCGGGATGGCACTGCACTCCAATCAGGAAATGACCATTGGCGCCCTCGATGGCTTCGATCACGCCGTCCGGCGCCCAACCGACAGCAATCAGCCCTGGCGCGACAGCTTTGATCGACTGATGGTGCAGCGAGTTGATCGGCACTTCATCACTCCCAAGAATCCGCCGCAGGCGCGAGTCGGGCGACAGGCGCAGCGTATGCGCAAGATACGTCCAATCCTGGCGGGCGTATGAGTCGGCGTGGTTGATCGATGTTGCGAGTTGTGAGGGAATATCCTGATAGAGCGTTCCACCGAGCGCCACATTGACCATCTGCGCGCCGCGGCAGATGCCGAGCACCGGTTTGCCGTCGGCGACGGCCCAGCGCACCAGCGGGAGTTCGGTGCGATCGCGCAGTGCATCGACGACGCCGAGTGCGGGGAGCGGCTCCTCGCCGTAATGATGCGGCTCGATGTCGCCGCCGCCTGCCAGCAACACGCCGTCGATCCGTTCATACAGGGCGCGCAGCGCCGTCTCATCATCGATGGATGGGATCAGGAATGGCGCGCCGCCAGCCGCAACCACAGCGTCAATGTATGTTTTACGGTGCCCGATCGATGGCGGGCACCAGTCGTGGTCGTAGAAAGTTCCACACGTAATGCCAATACAAACCCGATTCATAGGATGCCCCTGATCAAGCGCCGCCTTCCGACACAAAAAATGTGGGCGGCATTATACCACGGTTGACAACACTGAGAAGGAGCATGTATGTCCCCTCTTCCCTGGCGCACTCGCGCAAGCCGCGAAATCTACCGCAACAAATGGTTGCGGCTGCGCGAAGACGTGGCAGAATTGCCGGATGGTCGCACAACCATCTACAGCGTCGTAACGCCCGGCATCGGTCAGTGTGTCGGCGTCCTGCCATTTCTGGACGATGGACGGGTGGTGATGATCCGGCAGTATCGCTACATCTACGATGAAGGGCATCGCTGGGAAATGCCGACCGGCGGAATGCACGAAGGTGAGACGCCTGAAGAAGCGGCGCAGCGCGAATTGCAAGAGGAGATCGGTTATCGCGCTGGACGCTTCGAATGGATCAGCAGTTACTACACCTCCAAGAGCGTGGTGGAAGAAACTGCGCATCTCTTCCTGGGCTTCGATCTGACGCCATCGAGTCTGCCGCCGGACGATACCGAGTTCCTGGAGATCGAAGCCATGCCATTTGAGCGTGTCCTGGATATGGTGCTGCGCAGCGACATCCGCGACAGTATGACGGTGACGGCAGTGTTGCATGCTGCGCGTCGGCTGGGGCTTTAACCGCTGGCTGAACTTGTCGAAGCTGGCGCCTGCTGATGCTGCTCAGAGGCAAATCGACGCCCTTATGGATATGCAGTTGTCTGTTCTGCGTATCCATAAGGGCGTGAAACGCATAACCCGCCTTTCCCTCACGTCACGACGCCAGGGTCCGAATGGAATTGCTGCAGCGTTGCATCGTGCTGTCCACTGTGCGAGCTGGCATGCGCGGAGACGCTGCCGCAGCAGTGGGAGTGAGGAGATCGCGCCTCGAAGGAATTACTCCTTCTTTTCGCCAGCGCCGGACATCCAGCTTTCCATCATTTTGCGTTGCGCTTCAATCGCGCTATTGACTGTCTCGCGCCAGGCATCGAACGCTTTGCGCGTGCCTTCGTCCCAGTTCTGAGCCATCGCGGCAGCGTCAGCCTTCGCAACCGCGTCCAGCCAGTTGCTCCAGATCTCGCTCTGTACATTCGTCCAGCGCTGTGTGGTTTCGACAATCAGCGACGACATCTCCTCCATCTGCTTGCCCATGAGCGGCACAGTGGTCATGCTCTCCGACCAGAACTTGACGAAGTCGGCCTGGGCGTTAAGCGAGCGCTGCATAATGTCTTTCCATGCCGCTACCGCCTGCTTCCATTCTTCACTGGCGGGCTGTGCGCTCATTGTCGGCATCAGTGAGCGCCAGTTTTCCCACAGCGATTGCTGCGCCTTCGTCCAGGTCTGCAGCAGTTCCTGGGTCTGAGTGAGCCAGTCATTGTTTGCCATGGAACGTCTCCTTTTGTATCAGCCTGTATGCTGGTACGCCCTGGTATGGTACGGTTGGTCCGAATGCACCATCAGTATACACCCGTGAAGATTGCTCACAGTTACGCAATTATTCATCTGAAACATTCACGCAGCTTATGGCGTAGCATCAGTGATGTGATGCAACTGTTGCAACAATGGTATACTTACCGCAAACAGACGGATTGCAACCCTCAGAGGAGCGTGGTTATGCCGTTCTGTCCTCAATGTGGCGTCGATAATCCCGCAAGTGCGCGCTATTGCGATCAGTGCGGGGCGATGTTGATACCGGTTCCTGCTCAGGCAGCGTCGCCGCCTGCCGCCCCCACAAGCGCCATGCCTGCCATCGGTCCTACGGTGTGCCCGCAGTGCGGTCACGCTGCGATTCCCGGCGAAGCATTCTGCGACAATTGCGGCGCACCGCTCAGCGCGCCAGCGCGACCAGTCACTCCGGTTCCCGCGCCATCGCAGAGCGCCGCACCGCCGCAACCGGTCTATCCGCCGCCTGCGCCGGTCGTTGCGCCTTCGGCAGCGCCGTCGGTTTCGCCAGCGCCATCTGCGCCGTCAGTTACGCCACTGCCAGTCACGCCGCCCCCGACAGCGCCATCTGCCCCTCCGTCCTATCAGGCGCCGCCGGTCAGTTCAGCGGCGGTCAGCGGGCGCACGTCGCTGGCCCCGTCTACGCTGATCGTCGTAGGAACCGGCGCCGTGCTGCCATTGCCTGCCGCAACTCAGGCGCTTGTCGGGCGCAGCGATCCGGTGAGCAAGTTTTATCCCGACATAGATCTCGGCCCATATGGCGCGCTCGATCAGGGGGTCGGGCGGCGACACGCGCGGATCTTCGTGCAGGGAGGGCAGGTGCTGATAGAAGACCTCGATAGCGTGAACGGCACACTGGTCAATGGACAAAGAGTGCTTCCGCACCAGTCGCGCGCCCTGTCCGACGGTGATCAGATCACGCTGGGGCGCATGTTGCTGCGCTTTCAGGCATAACGATGCCGCTTGACCAGGACATGTCCATCATGCAGCGCGCCGTTGGGTTGCGATGGAGTCTGCCTGGTCTGCGGCTCACTGGCGCGTGGCTTTTTTCGGGGTCTTGACCTGGATGCACCGGAGGTGGCGGCAGCCGTGGCGCACGGTCTCG